>JAGLSM010000068.1 GCA_023135745.1 Spirochaetota bacterium
GGACGAACCCTTAAGACAGAAGAGCTTTACTGGGATAACAAGAAAAATATAATGTACAATGAGGTTTTTAATACACTGACTCGTGAAGACGGTTCGGTATTGACAGGAACACATTTATGGGCGCATAAGGATCTTAAACTGTTTAAATTGAAATACGCGAGGGCTACGATACCAATGTCTGAAAACACAAATTCCGGTTGGAATAAGAGGAGCAGTACAAATAATGCTTCAAAATAAGAAGGTCATGTTGACTCTTACTATTATTTTGTTTATTTCAACAGGATGGACTTTTTACGCTGATAAAAGAACAAGAATAAACAATGCTCCTGTTTATGGATGGAGTCTTCAGGGAGATGTCTTTCTTAATGAGGATATCTTTACGATTGAATGTGATACTGTTTTTTTTCGTGATAAGGATAATAAAGCTGAATTATCGGGGAATGTTAAATATTCGGGCTATGGTTTTGAAATTCTTTCGGAAAAGGGTGTGTATTTTAAAAAGGATGCGGTGTTTATATTTACAAGTGGAAAGATTTATTTAAATCTTTCGGGGACTGTAATAGTTTTCCAGAAACTTTCGTATGATTTTAGTTTAATCAATATTAAAAATGGAACCATTTTTATAAACGGCATAATTAATGGGGAAAATATTTCCTCAATAAAGATCGATAAGAAAAGATTAAATAAAAAATTTTAATTTATTCAGTACAAAAGGGTTTGATAAATGATTATAAAACAAAGTTTTTTAAATAAACTGGTTTTATTTATTCTGCATTTTACTATTGCGGCTTTTATTTTCGGACAAACAGCGCCGGGTAAAAAGAGAAAGACAAAAAAGGCTTATGTAGGCGCCCCGAAAATACAGCTGAAGATGAGAATTAATGAATGGAAGCTTACCGGCAGCCGATACAGGCAGGCGTGGATAAGGCAGGAAAAAAACCTCGTTTACGCTGACCGTATTTTCTGGAATGAAAAAACTGAAGTTGGACGTTGTTTCGGCAGGGTTCGAGTCATAGATCCTGTCAGCGATGTCTTGATAACCGGAGGCGCTGCATGGCATTATGCGAAGAGAGGTTATTCTGTAGTAAAACGCAAACCTGTTTTGTATCTGAAAAAAAATGATATAACGGTATATGCCCGCGAAATGCACAGGTATATTCGTACAGGTATTGCAAAGGCTATTGGCCGTGTAATTATTAAGACAAAGGAAGGCACGGCAAAAGGAAAGAAGGCTCTCTACGATACAAAGAGAAAGGTTATTACTCTCACCGGAGATCCGGTGCTTGAGCAGAAAAAGGATGTACACAGGGCAAAAAAGATTGTTTTTTATATGGAAGAGGACAAGGTTGTTTTTATTGATGAAGCAAAACTTCAAAGCGGTAGAGACTATGTTCTTGCTGACAAGATTGTTGTATATGATCTTGAAAAGAAGTCCAATGACAAAAATAATAAGAAAAAAGATGGTAAGACATCCGGTAAAAAAAATCAAAAAATAAATGATAAGATTCTACAAACTGACAAGGATAAAAAAAAGAAGAGAAAAGATAGAAAAGCCTATTATTACGGACATGTCAGAATGTATCAGTTCAGTAAGGAAGACAAGCTCGAAGCAATAACTACCGGAGGTTATGCTGAATATGATAATATAACTCAATATGCGAAGGTTCTTGATAAACCAAAACTCATAATGGTATCAGATAATACAATCATTACAAGTTCGGTTATGGAGCAATTTCAAAAAGAAAAAAGAGCTGTAGCAAAAGGCCGTGTCAAAATAATAAAGGGGCATAGAGCTGTCAGCAGTGAACTTGCCGATTATTTTCTGGATGAGAAAAAGATATACCTGACCGGAAATCCTGTTATAACAGAATGGGGTGACAAATACCGTGCTGATGTTGTGGTGTTTGATATAAAAAATGACAAAATAAAATGGTTTGGAAGGTCAATTGCAATCATAGGAACTGATGATGAAGGGCAAAAACGAAAAGAATGGGACAAGAAGTATGGAGGCAGGAGTTTTATTCCCGGAAAAACACAGCCCTCGGCTCTTTTTACCAGCATCATTGGAGAGGTTTTCCTCTCTGTAACAGGAAAAACATCAACAAATGACAATCAAATCATATACGGGAAGAGGGTAGCCCGAAAGGAAAGGGTTGCTGATAAGATACACATAATTGTGCCTGATGATTATTCAGTCTGTGAAATGAAGCTGTATAACAGGTCAATGCTGAGGTTCAAGGGGTTCGCTCATTTGAAGCTGGATAAAATGGCTTTTAGAAGTGTTTTAATCAGCACCAATAAGACATTAAAAGATAAAAAAAATGACAAAAAAACAGAAAAAAAAGACAAAGAAATGAAGTCGTCTTTAAAGGAGAAAAAAAATAAGACTGATATTAAGAGTTCTTTAAAAAATGATAAAACAATAAAGAAAAATAAAGACCCCAAGGATATGTCGGCAAATTCATCTTCATCTTTAAAGGCCAGCATAACAAAGCTGACAATTAAACAGGGGGTCGTTCTTATAAAAATTGCTAAAAAACAACCTCAAGATATTTTTGAAGTTCGAAGTTCTGAAGCTGTAATAAGTAATTTTAATTTTCCATTGAGGGTCAGCTCTGTTACCAATCAGTCTACAACGTTTATGATATTGAGTACATCTGTTACTTCCGTGATGCCGAAAATATATCTTGAGTTCAAATCTTTGAAGAATTTTAATTTCGGAACAAATGACAGTAAAAGATTTTATAATGATATATCTCCCTATCTTACTAAACAGTTTAAAGAAGGATGGTTCTTCGAAATTAATAAGGAGAAATATGGAAAACTGGATAATGAACTTGAAACATATATTACAAACTTTGTTTCTGTAAAAAAAGCCGAATATGAAAAAAAGAAAAAGGAAGAACTTAAAAAAAAGAAGAAATCATCTGATCAGTCTAAAACAGCAAAGCCCGAAAATAAAAAATCTTTAAAAAATAAAAAAAGCAGTATAATGGTTGTCAAATATACCGATGTGCTCAGGAAAGAAATGCTTGGTATATTTAAAAAATACGGAAATATAATTTTCAGGCGCAGGATAAATAGAAATGATTTAAGAATAAAGGAATCGATAAAGGATTTTAAAAAACTGGAATTTTATAAAGGATATAAATATAAAAAAACTGATAAAAAACTTAAAAACGATTTAAATAAAGTTAAAACAAAAATTAAAACCTTAAAAGACAGTTCCAAAAAGGATAAAAAATGAAGACTCTTCATGTTAAAAAACTTGTCAAAATATACAAAAAACGTATTGTGGTTAATGAAATATCAATAGATATGAAGCAGGGAGAGGTTGTTGGTCTTCTGGGGCCCAATGGAGCAGGAAAAACAACTACATTTTACATGGTTGTTGGATTTGTAAAACCTGACAGCGGCAAAATTTTTATTGATGACAAGGATATAACAAAACTGCCGATGTATAAAAGGGCTAACCTTGGGGTAGGATATCTGCCGCAAGAGGCTTCAGTATTCCGTAAATTGACGGTGGAAGAAAATCTTATGGCAATTCTTGAAACGCGTAACATAACACGCGAAGAAATGGAGTATAAAAAGGATGAGCTTCTTAATTATTTAAATATATCGCATTTAGCCAAACAAAAGGCTTTTACCCTTTCAGGAGGAGAACGAAGACGAACCGAAATTGCAAGAGCGCTGACAACCGAACCAAGATTTCTTCTTTTGGATGAACCATTTGCGGGGGTAGATCCAATTGCCGTTGCAGATATACAAAGTATAATAAAAAAACTAAAAAAACGGAATCTCGGAGTTATGATTACCGATCATAATGTACGTGAAACGCTTAAAATAACGGACAGGGCCTATATCCTCGCTGAAGGCAAAATTCTGATAAGCGGTAAAAAAGAGAAATTAATCAAAAGTAAAAAAGCCAGAAAGACATATCTGGGACATGATTTTAAAATGTAAAAATCAATATTAAAATGGTTTCCAAATGAAAATTACTGTGTTATAATGGCAACAGTAGGGCTAAAATTCGTATAAAACGGGTAAAAACCTTGCTTATATGCTGATTTATACACTGAATCATAGAAATTAAAATATCGGATATTTAAATGGGTTTATCTGTAAAACTTCAAATCGCTCAAAAGCAGAAACTGGTTGTAACGCAGACATTGCGTGAGGCAATTGAGCTGCTTCAGATATCCTCACTGGAACTGGTTGATCGTATTGAACAGGAACTCCAGGAAAATCCTGTTCTTGAACTTGCGGGAGAAGAGCCTGAGATTGAGGATCAAGCAGCATCTAATTTAGAGTCAAATGATGAGGCAGAGCTTCCGGATTTGGAGGCTAAAACAGATTTTGATGAGGATTTTTTAAATACGGAAGATTTTAATGAGAGTGATACTTTTACAGGAAAGGTCAGCTCAGATGATAAGCAAAAGTTTATTGAAGGGGTTCTTCAGCAGGTCCAGACTATACACGAATACCTTATTAACCAGCTGCATTTAACTACCTATAATAATGAAGACTTTCAAATAGGTGAAATCATTATTTCCTATATAAATCAGGATGGTTATTTAAAGGATGATATCAAGACAATTTATGAGAATAATAAAGTTGAGAATCGTTCAAATGAGGATTTTATACATATACATGAGCTTATTAAGTCATTTGATCCACCTGGTGTGGCGGCTAAAGATCTTCAGGAATCATTATTAATTCAGATTAGAAGCCGTGATATAAAGGACAAGATAGCTGAAAACATAATTGAGAATTATTTTGATCTGCTTGAAAAACGAAAATTCAAGATGATTGCATCAAAAATAGGAGTTGCTGAGCAGAGGGTCAGGGCTGCGGTAAAAAATATATCAACTCTGGAACCAAAACCCGGCAGGCAATTCTCTCAGCTGGAGATCAATTATGTTATACCGGATATTATTCTCAAGAATATTGATGGGGAATTTGTTATCATAATTAATGATGACTGGATTCCTAACATTAGAATTTCCAAATACTATAAATCTCTTCTGAAGAAAAAATCTGTAAGTAAAAAAGTAAAAAACTATATTAGTGATAAATTTACATCTGCTCAATGGCTTATCAGAAGTATATCTCAGAGGAGGAGTACTCTTCATCTGGTTATGGAGGCTATTCTCGAAGAACAGATGGATTTTTTTAAGCATGGACCCGGATATCTTAAGCCGTTAACCCTTAAAGATATAGCTGAAAGAATAGATATGCATGAATCTACAGTCAGCAGAATTACTTCTAAAAAATATGTGCAGGCTGACTGGGGGATTTTTAATCTTAAGTATTTTTTTTCCAGTTCAATTAAAAAATCAGATGGAAGTTCTGAGTCATCCAGGAGCGTTAAAGACTTTATTAAAAAAATAATTGAAGATGAAGGGATGAAGGATAATAAAAAAGTATATAGCGATCAGGATATTGTTGGTATATTAAATAATAAAGGTATAAAGATTGCCAGGCGAACAGTAGCTAAGTACAGGAAAATGTTAAAGATCCTGCCCTCTAGCCGCCGGTTTAGTGATTAATAAAATTTGATGGAGGAAGTAAATGAAACTGTTATTTACTGGTAGACATTTTGAAATTTCAACGCATTTAAAAGATGTTATTAAACAAAAGCTGAGTAAGATTAAGTACTTTCAGAACAGAATTATTGATTTTCACATAACTATTGAAAAAATAAAACTTGAGTACAAGATTGAAATTAACTTCAATGCTGATGGAAGAAAATTTTTTATTGAGGAAAAAGCTTCTACTACTGTTTTTGAAGCGTTGGATAAATTGATAGATAAACTTGAAAGACTTGTCAGAAAGCATAAAGAAAAGATCAAGGATCATAAACGAGGATCAAAGGGATTTCGAGCTCTGGAGGAAGAGTGAAGTTAGATGACTGAGAAATTAGTAAAGGTTCGAAATAAGCTTGGTATTCATGCAAGGCCGGCAGCTTTATTTGTCCAGCTTGCTTCAAGATACACATCAGATGTGTTTCTTGAACTTGGTGATGAAAGAATAAATGGAAAAAGTATAATGGGTGTAATGATGCTTGCAGCCGGGGCTAACACGATTGTTAAAATTATTGCCGATGGTCATGATGAAAATGAAGCAATTGATGCTCTTGAGAAACTTTTCAATGAGGGATTTGGTGAAGAATATGCTTAATAAAAGTACCTCTGTCCTGTTAATACTGTTTTTTATTATGATTTTTTTTCCTTTATCAATATATTCTCAAGCCCAGAAAAAAGATCCATTTTTAGCCGCTGCGTTATCCTGGTTTGTTCCGGGCGCGGGGCAGTTTTATGTGGATAAACCTCTTAAAGGATCAATTTATTGGCTGGTTGATAATGCGCTTTTTTGGGGGACAATTCTCAATATTGCGGATATTAAAATTGAGACGGATGTAGGTTTTTCGGTGAGTTTAAGGATAAAGAGAAACCCTTCAAGCGGTAGAATAATTGCTACAGTTGGACTTGGTGTTGCCTATATTGCTTTTCATCTTTTTAATGTTTTTGATGCTGTTAGTGATGTTAATTCCTACAATCAGAAAATATTTCTTCAGGAGCTGAAGAAGGAAGGATTGAGTCTTGATATGCGTCCTCAAAACTATGGGATTAAGTATCTTGTCAGGTTTTAAATCCATGATTAAAAAGATTTCCTGTTTAATGATAGTTTTAATGATGTTACAGCTGAATATCAATGCTCAGGATACTCTGAATAAAAAGAAGGAATTTACTATTAAGAAAAAATATGTAAAAAGTATAAATAAAGACCAGGATCAGGAAAATCTCAGAAAAAAACTCCTTGAAAAAAGGATACTAAAATATATATCCCTAAAGAGGAAAGACCCTTTCATAGCAGGATTATTATCATGGTCAATGTGGGGTTTGGGGCATATATATTCAAAGGATTATACTAAGGGTTCGTTTCTTGTTTTTCTGGACCTTATTTACAAAGGTCTTATTGTGGGCTATATGGTAAAAATAAATAACAAGTACACTTCTCAGAATGACGGGGATTCTTCAATTTCATGGGGAGAGCTTTCTTCAGGAGACAAGGGATTGGCGATTGGGCTTCTTGTTGTATATATTGGCGTTAGTTTTTTTTCCGCGTTGGATGCTTCAACTACCGCAAAAGAATATAACAGGAAAAATAATATAGATAAGTACCTGCAGATCGGGATCAGTAATTCAGATGGATATCCTTCTGTACAAGTTGGCTGGAAAATCCAATTTTAGGTTTTAAATAATGAGACGTTTTTTTCTTCTTGTTTTATTTTTACTTCTTTCTTCCGGACTTTTTTCTGATTTTATTTTAAATAAACCTCAGATAATTTTAAAAGACGGCTTTTTATATTTACATCTCTTTGTTGACAGGAAAATTCCTTACAGAATAATCAGTACAATAGAAGATGGTATTAAAGTTAAATTTATTTATGAAATTAAATGGATGAAAAAGATTTCTTTTTTTCTATCTTCAGATAAAATAATTTTCACAAAGAACTTATATTATACAATCAGTCTTAACTTCCTTGAAGGCCGTTATGTCTTGTTTAATAGTCTTGATAAAAAAACAAGATATTTCAGTAAGCGTATTAATCTTATTAAAGCAATGACAAGCTGGAATTTTATAAAGCTGATAAGATTTTATGAACTTGAATCAGAAAAAGCATACTATATCAAAGCCCGGGTATTGATAAAGTCGGTGAAACTTTATCCTCCTTTCAGTCTTCTATCAATCCTTTCCATTGAAACAGACTGGAAAAGGTCAGGAGATGTGATCAGATGAGAATCTTATATACGATTTTACATTTTAAAAAAACTGTTTATTTTTTCATAACTATTGGATTGATGTATCTTTCCTGGCGGGTTTCTGTGGAGTTGATTGTATCTTCAAGGATTGACAGAACCATTGAAGCTAAATGGATTCTTTTTTTACTTAGTGTGGCTCTTGTTCTTCTGATGTTTCTGGCATTCAGGAGTGTTTTGATTCTTATCATCGAAAGGCGTAAGAAGCTCATAGGTTCAATGATAAAAACGAAGCTATCAGTATCTTTTTTTCTTGTCACAATTGTTCCGGTAATTTTATTAAGTATTTTTATTGCTTTCCTTATAAATACGGGAATTAAAGCCGTTTATCGTCCAAGTATTGAAAAAGCCTTGAATATTACAACTCTTATTCTTAGAAGAGATATGTCAAAA
>JAGLSM010000069.1 GCA_023135745.1 Spirochaetota bacterium
TACCTCTGAACAATAAGTTTTTAAGTATTGACTCAGTATTAAAATCACGATATGCTCAGATAAATACTGAAAGATCAGCTTCATGGATAGATATTGAATCTGAATTATTGGTTGAAAATATGATTAAAGGATTTAAGGAATCAGCTGAATTTATTGAAATAGATATTAAAAACCTTCCGAATAATCCTGAAAAAAATAGAAATATATATAAGATCCCGATAGGACATAGGGATTAAAAATAAAGGAGATAATATGCGATTTCTTGGTATTATTCTTATATTGGCAGGGGTCATAGCTTTTTCAATTATAACCGGCGCGTTTTCATTTATATTACAGTTATGGTATTTCCTTGCCGTTGTAGTGATTGCTTCCGGAGCTCTCATTATTAATTATAGTTTCAAGGATATATATCGTGCTAAAATAGCTTTTTTGAAAAAATCAGACAACTCGAAAGACGATAATAAATTATTTTCAAGATTATTTAAGGCTGCTAAAACTTATTTTGTCGCCGCAGGTTCTATTGTGAGCCTTTTAGGGGCAATTGCTGTTTTTGCGGGAGGAAAGCCGCCGTCCGTAGTTATGTTTGCCGAGTCTCTTACCGGTTTACTTTTTGGTGTGGTCTTTGGTTATCTCTTATGTCTTCCGGCTGCTAAGTATTTTAAAGAGATGACAAAATAAGTCTAATCATTAAATAGATCATCTGCGTTGAATTTTTTTCCGGTTATTTTAAGGAAACTGCTGTTTTTCTTTTTCTGATCGGTGGTATTCTTTTTATTGTTGACTTTAAAATAGCTTCTGTTTGTTATATCAGAATGAACTTCCCTGCATTCCTTGCATTTACCCTTTGGGAGACCGGAGCCCTGAAGAAAATATTCAGAATATATAGTGGGTTTTTTACAGTCTTTCGAGGGTTTTTTGCCGGAACGACGGCAGACCATTCCCCTGAATATTCCTCGCGGCACAGGAAACCAAAGTGGTTTGGTATGTCCAATCGCGTCCTTCATGAATTCCATAACAACAGGAGCAGCGAAATAAGCAGCTGAGGCGCTTCGGCCGAGAGAATAAGCAGGATCATCAAAACCCATCCAGGCAGCTGCTGCAAGTCTTGGTGTGAATCCCGCAAACCATAGATCCTTCCAGTTGCTTGTTGTACCTGTTTTTCCTGCCATACGTCTTGTCAATTTCGCGTCATATTTGGCTTCCCAGGCTGTACCGCCTTGTTTAACAACGCCCTCCATCATGCTTGTTATGATATAAATCGAAGCTTTATCAATAAGCTGTTTTGTTTTTATTTTCTTTCCGTTCCTGTCATAATCTCTCTTTCTTAAAAAATCATCGAGGAGTTTTCCGTCTCTGTCATAAACACGAAGAATTGAAATAGGCCTTATATCTTTTCCCTGATTAGCCATTATCGCAAAAGCGGTAGCCATTTCAAATGGAGTAACCTCTGAACCACCAAGAGCAAGAGAAAATGCCCTTTTAAATCTCTTTTCAATATCTTTCGGGTTTATATGGAGAAGAGCGGCCGCGACTTTTGTAATTCTTTCAAATCCTATAATATCAAGAACCTTGATAGAAATGATATTTACCGACCATCTTAGAGCGTCACGAAGAATTATTTTGCCATAGAAATGACGGTCGTAGTTTCTCGGCAGCCATAATTGTCCATTTGCCATATGGAAAGCCACAGGGGAGTCATCGAGGGCTGTTCCGGCTGTTAAAATCTTGGATTGAATTGCCGCGAGATATACAAAGGGTTTGAATGCAGAACCGGGCTGCCTATATGCCTGTATGGCTCTATTAAATCTATTGTCAGGAGTAAATTTGCTTCCCCCTACAATTGTTTTTACGTATCCGGTTCCAGGTTCAATTGCAACAAGCGCGCCTTCAGGCTTTATATCCCTAGAAGATTTCGGATTATAATTGTAAGAAATATCAAGCATTTTAGACTGGGTTTTAAGTCCAAACATCATGGACAGCATCAACAGAGGTGCTTTGTAGGTTTTTTCAATAATTTTATTTACAAATGCTGTTGTTTTGATTCCGCCGAGTTTTATGGTTTGTATTCCAAAAATTGTAGTTATCAGATCCATTGGATCTATGTATTTTCTTCTTATTGTTGACATGTATTTATCATATGTTGTTTGGTAATTGGTTCTAAGAACGTAAAGTTTTTTATTAAGGGCCTTCTTGGCAGCATTCTGCATATTCATATCTAGTGTAGTATATACGCGAAGGCCGTCTTCATTTACCTTATCTTTTCCATAAATTTTAATTAACTGCTGCCGTATGTATTCGGTGAAATATGGAGCACTGTCAACCTTGGAGTTCCATGCGGATAAGTTGGGGTTAAGATCTTTCTGGCTGAATTCATCCCAGAAATTTTCGTATGCTTTGTCCGCCTGTTTTTTGGTAATATATTTAAGCTGAACCATTTTTAATAAGACCAGACGTTGTCTTTTTCTCGCGTTATTTGGAAAAGCAATCGGGGAAAAGCGGCTGGGAGCAGACGGTAGAGCGGCAAGCATGGCGCATTCAGCGAGGTTGATCTTTGACGCGCTCTTATTGAAATAAAGCTGTGAAGCGGCTTCTATCCCGTAAGCTCCGTGTCCGAAATATATTTCATTGAAATACCGTTCCAGTATTTCATTTTTTGAATATTTTTTCTCTATTTGAACGGCATACCAAATTTCTTTAAGTTTTCTAAAAATTGTTTTTTCGCTTCTTGTAAATAGTCTCTTTGCCAATTGCTGGGTAATGGTACTACCGCCCTGTTTGAAGCTTCCCGCAAACACATCAACAAAAAAAGCTCTCGTCATTCCCCAGAGATCAATTCCTGAATGAGAATAAAAGCTGTTATCTTCCATAGCTATTATTGCATTTATTAAGTGCTTTGGTATTTTATCAAAAGCTGTGATTTCACGCTTTTGATAAAAAAATTCAGCGAATTGTTTGCCGTGTATATCATAGACTCTGGTAGGTATTTTATTTCGAAAGTAGTCCAGTTTTTCAATTTCAGTAAGAGAATCAAGTGAAAGAATAATATAAGCTATAGAAGACGCAAGGAATATGGCAAGAATTAACAGGGTAGCAAGAAGGGCTCGTTCAAGATTCTGTAGTGACAGCTTGTACTTTTTAATGGAGAAATTCTTTATTGCATATTTGATTTTTGTTATAACATTTTTAAAATTTTGCATACAATCACCCTGTTTAGATAACTCCTGTTTAAGAGACTAAAAAGAACCATTCTATAGGAAGATTCTAAACCATATAATAGATAAGTTTAAATAGTAATTTAATAATTATTTACCTATAAAACTAAGTTTTTGTTCACGGAAAAAAAAAGGGCTAGCTTTTTCTTGCGAAAAAGCTAGCTCTTACCTGAAAGCGTTACTAACAGGCAGAGAGGAATGCAGTCTAGTAAACTGGGAGGGGAACTAAATTACACTCCTCTATATAAAATCTATCGATATTTTCATACGATTTCTTAGAAAAATCAAATTTTTTTTTTAAAAAAATAGAAAATTCATCATAAATTTGTCAAATTTATCTATTCTATGATGATCCGGAGGGTAAATTGAACTTTACAACTATAACTGCTAATGAAGAAGCTTTATTAAAAAATGAAGTTAAAATAAAAAAATACGAAGAACTCTTTGCGCATATTACAGATTCCATAAAACTTAATGACCTTTCAAGCCTCAGCTCTTTTTTAAGTCCGAAGAGTGAACTGGAAATCTCATCTCATCTAATGAATCTGGGATTAAAAAATACAGGCGCTATGAAGGCTGTTTTTGGAGGTTTTGGTATATACGACCATTATGTGCCTTCAGCGGTATGGCAATTGGCCGGCCGCGGGGATTTTTCAACAGCCTATACTCCTTATCAGCCGGAAGCAAGCCAGGGTACATTGCAAGCCATATATGAATATCAAACGGCGCTTGCCCAACTATACTCCATGGAGATTGCCAACGCGTCTTTATACGATGGAGCTACGGCAGCGGCTGAAGCGGCTTTAATGGCCTGCCGTATTAAAAAAAGATATTCAGTTGCTGTCAGTGAAGGAGTAAATCCGCAGTATATAGAGGTCTTGAAAACATTTTTATCAGGAACAGGGATAAAGATAAATAAAATTCCATTAAAGGACGGAATAACAGATTTCAAGTCTGATAAAGCATGTCAGATACTTAAAGAAGAGCATGCCGCTGTAATCCAGGCGAGTCCCAACTTTCTTGGATTCCTGGAAGACTTAATTCTAGGACGGGAAGCTTCTAATGATACAGGAGCGCTATTTATTACTGTATCAAGTCCTGTAAGTCTTGGGCTGATAGAACCTCCCGGGAAATACGGAGCAGATATTGCCGTAGGTGAAGGACAGTCGATGGGGCTGGGAATGTACATGGGCGGAAATACAATTGGTCATTTTTGCAGCAAAATGGAATTCATCCGTCAGGTCCCGGGGCGAATTGTCGGATTATCCACGGACAGATCCGGACTGCCGGGCTACTGTTTAACTTATCAGACCAGAGAACAGCATATAAAGAGAGAAAAAGCAACCTCAAATATCTGCACCAATCAAGCGCTTAATGCTCTTGCAAATCTTATTTATATGTCATTGATGGGGAGTGACGGTTTGAAAGAAGTGGCATTATCATCTCATAACAAAGCTGTTTACATGGCAGAATCAATTTCAAAGATCAATGGATATGATATCGCGGCAGATCATGCATTTTTTCAGGAATTTTTATATTTTACCCGTCAAAGTCCTGAAAAAACACTTGAGAAGCTTCTTGATACAGGAATAGCAGGCGGAGTGAAAATATCCTCCAAGCAAAGCGGTTTTGATAGAGACGGTATATTGATTGCATTGACTGAAAAGAAAACAAAAGAGGCAATTGATAAATACCTGGACGTATTAAAATCTCTATGAGTTTCAAAGATTAGTTTTTCTATTTAATAAACAGTTGAGAAGAAGAATAAAAAAGAATCAGGAATTTTATTTTCTTTTTTATATATATAAATTATAGTATAGGTTACGATAAGGTTGATAAAAATATGAACGCGTTTAAAAAAAGAGAAAAAGTAGTTAAAACAAATTTTTATATCCCAAAGCAGCACGCAGTCAGCAGGGATTTGGATCAATTTATCCGGCAGGAACCTGCAGAGCTTCCGGAAATATCAGAGCTTAATGTAGTAAGGCATTTTACCAATCTTTCTAGAAAGAATTTTTCTGTAGACACGAATTTTTATCCTTTGGGATCATGTACCATGAAATACAACCCGAAGATTGCTGACAATGCCGCAATGATGAAAGAGTTTGCGAACGTCCATCCTTGTTTATCCAATAAAGAGATGCAGGGTTCTCTTGAGATAATGTATAAAACAGGGAAGATGCTCAGTGAGCTGACGGGTATGGACGGTTTTTCTTTACAGCCTGCCGCCGGTGCTCATGGAGAATTTACCGGAATCGCAATGATAAAAAAGCATTTTAAAGAAACAGGACAAGAAAAAAACACTGTTCTTGTTCCGGATTCTGCGCACGGCACGAATCCTTCAAGCGCGATGCTTAACGGGTACAAGGTCAAATCTGTAGCTACCGGCAAAGACGGACTTGTTGATATAGAAGACTTAAAGGCAAAACTTGACTCAACTGTAGCTGCATTTATGCTGACAAATCCCAATACGCTAGGCCTTTTTGAGACACAAATACTTGAAATTGCTTCATCTGTTCATAAAGCAGGAGCTATGCTCTACTATGACGGAGCCAATCTCAATGCCATTGCCGGGATTATTAGACCGGGAGACATGGGATTTGATGTTGTTCATTTAAATTTACATAAAACCTTTGCTACTCCACATGGGGGTGGAGGACCGGGCGCCGGACCTGTACTATGTAAAAATATTTTAAAACCATACTTGCCGGTGCCATTAATTGAGTACGAAAAGAAATCTGATACCTATAATACACAATGGGGTGAAAACTCAAAAACCATAGGCATGACACGTTCATTTTTTGGACAGTTCCCTGTTATTCTCAGGGCCTATGTATATCTGATAGCCCTTGGTTCAGAAGGTATTAGAAACGCGTCATACAGAGCAGTTCTTAACGCTAATTACCTTATGAAAAAACTCGAAGAGTTTTATGAACCAGTTCCCGGAGGAGTCAGGTGTATGCATGAATTTGTTATTTCTGCGAAAAAATTCTGTGATAAAAATGTACGTGCCTTTGATATAGCCAAGGCATTAATAGATTATGGAATACATCCTCCTACAATTTATTTTCCATTGGTTGTTTCTGAAGCAATGATGATTGAACCAACTGAAACAGAATCAATGGAAACACTGGATAATTTTGTCGATGTTATGAAAAAAATATATAATAAGATTCAGGACAGCCCTGAAGAATTCCAGGAATACCCTCTTACAACCGGCGTTTCACGGGTAGATGAAGTCAAGGCTGTCAAAGAACCTAATTTAAGAGCTTAATTATGGGAGAATTTATGATTGAATTAAAAACTAAAATACCGGAAAATGACATTAGCAGGAAATCAAAAATAATAAAGACTATTGCGCATCCGGTTAGATTGAAAATTTTTTATGGTGTAGCAAAAAAAGAATGCAACGTAAAGGCAATGTGGCAATGCCTCAATTTGCCTCAGGATGTTGTTTCTCAGCATCTTGCTGTTATGAGGAAAGCAAATATCCTGAAGACCGAGAAAAAAGGAAATACTGTTATATACAGCATTGTGGATGATATTGACTTTAAAAGTATATTGGATTTTCTTGAAAGTAAATAAGGGGATTTTGATTACACGCAACATATTGATTCAGGATAGAACGCGGATGACGCAGATGCGGCGGATCTACGCTGATCTTTTTTTATAAGTAATAAATGAATATTATATAAGCCAATTATGAACATATTTTTATCAGGTTTCTAAAAATCTGTTACCTTTTATCTCTTTCTTCGTAATACACTGTAGATAGGTACTTCATTATAAAAAAGCATGCTATTCTTAATATGAAGGAAAAGAGGTGCAGTTGGAAATTACAAGCGAAGCATTGGCAGAACAGTGCAAAGCCGGAAATACAGATGCGTTTGCACAAATCTACAGATCATTTATAGACCGAATATTTAACTATATCTTTTACAGAACTTCCAGAAGAGAAACAGCAGAAGACTTGACCAGCCAAACCTTCCTGGTGGTTGTAGAAAAGATCCATACTTTTAAACAAACCAAAGGATCGTTTTCAGCTTGGATATACCGGATTGCCCATAACCAGGTGGTCGATCACTTGCGTACCAACCATATAACAGAAGACCTTCTGTCCCATTGGTATCTTCCCAGCCGGGAAGATGTAGAAAACAGCCTTCTGGAAAAGGAAGAACAGGAACAATTACATTCCTTTATGGAAGGACTGGATAAATTGAAGCGGGAAATAATCCTTCTGCGTATCTGGGACGGTCTTTCTTATAAGGAAATCAGCCAGGTAATAGGTAAAAGTGAAAAAAACTGTAAGATGATCTTTTCCCGGGCACTTGCAAAGTTACGCAACGATTTCTCCAGTGCTGCAGTCCTGCTGCTTATCTGTCTCTTACCTTCACTTAACTAAAGGAGTTTACAAATGGATGCAAAAATAAATGAAATAATCGAAGAATTATGTCTTATTGATCCCACTCTCAAAGATCAGAGAAACAAACTGGCGGGAATTATTAAATCTTTGGACGCAATAAAGCCAGAGGAAGAAACGAATCAATTTTTTAAAGAAAAGCTGTACCGTCAGCTCATTGAAAAGTTAGCTGCAAAAAAAACAAAAAGAGGATTCTGGAAAAACTGGAATAAAACATCTAAACTTATTATTTCACTTAGCAGTACTGCTATCTGCTTGGTTTTTATTATGATGGTCTTTTCACCTTTTGAATTTAAATTTTCCATTTTAAAAAATGCTTTTCGCTTTAGAAGTAGACCAGTCACTTACTATAGAGGTCAATCAATTCCATATTATGATCCTTCCATCTATAGCGGTGGAACAAGCCCATATTATGACGGAACCATAGTTTTAAGGAGTACTCATAAAAAATCATCAGAAAAATTCACGGGTCCAACTTATATTCCTTGTGGCCCTGGAAATGATAAAGGAATTCCTCCTGGTTTAAAATCAAAAATCAATCGATTTAGTTTATATAATAAAATGAGTGAAAAATACAATACGGA
>JAGLSM010000007.1 GCA_023135745.1 Spirochaetota bacterium
TTTGTACTCCATGCTCTTACACTTAAATTAGTATAATTATTGTATTCATCGTATCCGGCTGCATACATAAGGTTCGTTACACCCGCAGTTAAAGAAAATGAATTATATACGTTTCCTTCTCCATTATCTGCATCCCGAAACTGTATTGTTTTAACAATCCCGGGGTATAAAGTAAAAAGCTCGGAAACGGTCGGTCCATCAATTGTACTGTCAGTGTTGCTTATTGTTCTTACTTCAATCTGAAAATTGGTTCCCGCGGTTGTTGAATTAATGATATTTGAAATTTGTATGGAACATAGGGTATCTGACGGTACGGATACAATATCAATATCAGGTATTGTGTAAGTAATTATATCAGCTAAGAAGAAAGAATCGTAACTGACTGATCCTGTATCTGCCAATCCAGTAACAGTACCAATTTCAATACTGCTGAAATCAAAAGCGTCAGATTTAGAAAATACTATTTCTATGTATTTTATGTGAGCCGTAGACCCTGTAGTAAAGAATACTGTATGATTAGAGTTTACAGCTACAACAGGCTCTTTGAGCTGATTCGTTACCGTTGTCAATGGGTTTGACATGAGAGAAGTAGCAGAAAAAAGTAAGAATATAATTAATATAAAAGTCAAAAATCTAGAATTCATTTTATTCCCTATAAAATCAAGTTATTAGGATACACTACCTCAATGTAAATAAATATATCACAAATTTGTTTAAAATCAGATTTTATAAGATTTAGTTAGGATTTTTTATAAAGGCCGGGTTTAATTTTGGATAATCCGGTTTTTTTTACATTAATACTATATTGCCGGGTAAACTTATCTGATATAAACAATCCATTAGAAGAAAGTATTTCATAAAATTTTATTATCTCTTCCCGTAAAAACCCGCCTACATGATACAAATTAGAGTATTCAACGTTTAATCTACCTGCGCTGACAGATCCGTAATGAATAATAGAACTAATCTTGATTGGTAAATTGAATTTTGAATTAATTTTTTTAATCTCTTTAATCCAATCCCCGGAAAAATTTAATATCGATTTACCAATATCGTCTCCGGTATTGTAAGGTAAATCCCCGTATAATATCCCAATCTCTCCATGAAATTCAGCAAAGAAAAGTTTATACTTCTTTGCGAGCTGAATGGTCTTTTTTAAAACCTTAGAAAAAAACTCATAAGAATCTTTTTTGTCCCTGGAATCGATAACCTTTATTGCATTCTTCAAACAAACAGCAACAGCAGGGATATTTTTTATCTTCCCATGAAGGGTAAAGAAATTCTCATCCTCAAGGATTTTATTCAATTGTTCTTCCGGTACAAAAAAACCATATTTACTGGAAACAATCTGATAATTTTTTCTGTAATTCACCTCAGTAAGTATTCGTTCATCTATCAGACGAAGGATTTTATCTTCATAATTAACCAATTCCAATCTTCTTGGGAACTGCAGAAGATACCTGTCATTAACAAATTCAGGAAATCGTATATGACTCAGGGCATTAAACATACCTTTTTTTAATAATTTATGAAGCCCCCATATATTTATAACCAGAGCATATATTATAACCAGTATAGTAAGAAATATTATCAGAAGACTGTTCTTTACTAGAACAATTTTTTCTGAAAGTAAAAGCAACAAAGTGAATAAAAGACCGGTAACAAGGCCGGCACAAATTAAAATAAAGAGAAATTTCAGATTAAAAACCGATGGACTTTTCTTGAATTTGAGCCAGATCTTTTCTAATAATCTGTTTAGCATTTATAAATCCTATCCCCGAACCTTTTCGACAATCCTCTGGGAAATTTTAAAACCCGACTTATCCAGAGGAGTTGATTTTAACCATAGATTATTAATATCTTTTGATATTATATAATACTTATAACTGGATTCCGAAGCCCAAAAACCATCTGTTCCGCTTAATAAATCAACTAAAATCTGATATTCAAAACCCTTTTTGATTTTTTTGATTTTTTCATCAATATCTTTTGATGCTTTGATAGTTCTAACCGCTGTTTCTTTGGATGACCATCCTTCATTAAAAATAGTGCATATAGAATGCCCCGAAAAGAAATAGACAAAGCCCCCATATGAAGCAACAGTTTTATTTACCAGTTCAATCAACATTGAATAAAAATTAAAAATTTCTTTTGGAGACTTAAAACTTCCTTCATTAACATCAATCACAATTGCTAATAAACCAAAGGAAGTCTTCCCGGCTTTAGTTTTGTTTTTTTTATACAAATCTACCTTTTTAAGATAATAAGTATCATCCACCGGGAAGATAAATGAGCCGTCTTTACCAATGCTCCATATCCCGGAAGCTTTACTGAAATTGTCAATTTGCTTATTAATTAAAAAGCTTATACCTGATTCAATCTCTTTGGAAATATCTTCTTCCTGAGAAAAATTAAAAATTTTTAGTTTATCAGATACTAAAGACTTGTTTTTCTTTATCTTATTTTTAAGCAGTTTTTCTGAAAGATCTTTGAAAAAACCAAAAAGAATGGTCTTGTAAAGAATAAAAGACACTACAGGAAAGACATAAAGAACAGCTAAAAAAATCAAAATAATTGACGGAGAATTTACAAGAATCTCGCCTCTATATAAAAAATAAACAAACAAATACACTAGAAGCAGAATAAGAGGTGATAAAAAAACAGTCAGTAGTATCTTCGAAAATGACTGTCTCTCTATCTCTTTGTTATTTAAAAGACCCTTATCAGGATAATTCATCAATAATCGATCAATTTAATTTTTTTGTTTCATAGCAAAATTATATCTCTTTTTACTGTCATCCAGACCCATATCTTTAAGAATCTTTTTAATCTCAAAAAACCCGACTTTTTCATTACTATATCTCGGAGAATTCAGTTCAGCTCTAATTTGCTTTTCCTGAAAATACGGATTCTCTTTTATTATCATATTTATTTTATCATTTATAGACAAAACAGCTTGTTCAGAAACAGGCGCAGATTCCACTGAAGGCTGCTGCGCAGCCGTATCTATCACAGGAACAGCAGGTTTTTCTTCAGAAATAAACCCAAAATTCTTAAGAGCATCGTTTATAGTATCAAATGATCTTAATATGGAAGAAAACTCCATTAATTCGTAGACATCATATACATCAGGAGACATCTCAGCCAATACGAGGTCTCCGCTATTTTCCCTTATATCCCTGAGTTCACTTACAAAAATACCCCAACCGGCACTTGAAACATAAGATATACTTTTAAGATTAATAACAATCTTGAATTTCTTGGTATTCATTAACTCCTGAAGCATCTTTTCAAGCTCCGGAGCTGTAACCGTATCAATATACCCTGTTGCCTGTATTACAGAAATATCTTCACCCTTCCCGTAATATTCGATGCTTACATCAAGATCTGCCATACCATTCCCCTCTAAACTGCTTATAGAGCATTTACATATACACTAAACTTAGTATTAATATCCAATAAAACCACAATTCTGTCAATAAAATTCATCTTATCTTCTTAAAGAAGTAGAATATTTAGCACGTATTTACAATATTTTCCACTATTCATGGTAAATATTAAGATCCGACAACTCTCTTTTCGCGAATTTAACTCTCTTTGCCTTATTATCAAGTTTTAATTTTTTAAGCTCTTTATTTATCACATTGACTGAAAGATGTTCAAACTCAAATTCTTCACTGTTAAGAGTCATCTGAATCCTCTTGCTTCCAAATTTAGGATTCTTTCTTACTATCCGTACTATTTTTTTACTTTGATCCACGGTTGCGTGCGATAGAGTCATATGCTCAATATGATGTTTCTTAGGTTCAAAGGCTTTAAGCCCTTTCTTTTTATATTTTGCCATAACTTCCCGGTATTCATCTTGAGTGAAACCTGTTTTTTCCAGAACCTTTTCTAACAGCATATTGCTATTCTCGACAAGATCTACTAATCTTTTAACGCGATTGTAAAGCTCAACATCCACATCCTCTTTCTGCTTAATTATAATATATGTAATATCATCGCTTTGTGGAAAATCACCGGTAAAACGGGATATTTCCAGATCCATCTCACTACTAAATTTCTCAGGATCCAGATGATGGTTGTGCTTAATAAAATCTATAAGTCTGCCCTCACCGAACTGATCCCTGTCCGAATTCATAGCTTCAGTTATACCATCCGTATAAATAAAGAGAAGATCACCTTTGGCAAGGGTAATATTTTCTGATTTTATCTGTTTTTTGAATAAATTCATATCGCTTAGCTGAAGACCTACAGCAAATCCTTTTGGATTGAGAAAGTATGTATTGTCCTCACTGCTTCTGTATAGAATCATTGGATTATGACCTGCCGAGGCATAACTTATAGTTCTTTTTTTTGAATCAAGAACAACATAAAATAAGGTTATGTACATACCCTTTTTAATATCATCTGCTATAAGGTTATTCAATCTCACCATAACATCAGCAGCTCTTTTGTTTCCTCTGGCTTCCGTCCTCATAGCCGTTCTTACCATCGTCATAATTAAGGCAGCACCAATACCCTTTCCTGACACATCTCCGACAACAAGCCCAAGCACATCTTTAGCAACTTCAAAAAAATCGTAATAATCTCCTCCCATTTCAAGAGCGCTCATATAATTTCCTGCCAATTCAAATCCTTCAGTTTCAGGAATTTCACTCGGCAGGAGGGTTTCCTGGATATCCTTCGCCAACTGCATTTCTTTTTTTATACGGGTTTGATCTGTTAACTGTGATTCCTGATTCCTTAATCGGCCGACCATTTCATCAAAAGCTTTTCCGATTTCACTGAATTCACTGACCGTTCCTCCGAATTCCGCGAGACTCCTCTCCCCTGAACCGACCAGCGCCATAGCATTTGATAACTTTCTGATCGGCTGAATAAAGATACTGGCGAGAAAAAAGATGCCTACTATCCCTACCAGACCTATAAGTATTGTTACAAAAAAGACTCTCGTATTGTAATTAGAGAGACCTTCAGCTTTATCTATTTGGGATTTATTCAGTGCAACATGGACTTCACCAATTTTAGTTTTACCAAAAAGGACAGGAACTGATATATTGATGTATTCATTGATCTTTGTAATTTTCCTGTTCCCGATTTTTACTGATCTTATCTGACGGTACTCTCCTATTAATAACTTTTTATTTTTTAACTTTTTAAGCCCTTTTGGCAGATTATAACGCGTAAACAACCGTCGTGTATCAGTATCCGCAATTATCAGGTTCCTGGTATTTATAATTGTTATATAAGAAATAATATCAACACTTTTCCTGACATTTGATACCAGTTCCGAGAGCGCAATATCGTTTTGATTATCAAGAATGAAATTAACACCATTATTGGCAATATTCAGGGCGGCATTTTTTCCTTTACTGATAAAGGAAATCCTGGCTCTGCCGGATTGGTTATACCTTATATATATATAAATGCCTCCCAAAATAAGAAAAATCATCAAAGATCCAAAAAGAGTAAACTTAAATGAAATATTCATTCTGTCACGGATATTAGACCACAGTTCGTGAATAAGGGCTTTTCTTGCCGCTAAATCAATATTAAAGCCCATTGTGAGAATGTTTTCATTATTTATACGGTGATGAGAAACTGTATTGGTAAGTTTTTTTATCAACCAGACACCCAGTCCACCTTTTCTTCTTATTTGTACATATTTATTCAAATCAGGATCAATAACGCTGGCCCAGTCGAATTCACGTCCCCAATCTTTTATTATTACCTCAAACCTTGCTTCAAACCTTATGACCTCTATCTGTATATCACCCTGCTCAGAACCGCTATACCCATGCCTCATTACATTTGTTACAGCCTCATCAACCGCAAGTTTACAATCATTTAACTGTTTTCTGGTTAGCCCGGATTTTTTCGCAAATTTCAAAACATAATCGCGTATTCTTGAAAGGTTGCTGAACTCTGCAGCTGTTTTAAGAACGTAGGTTTTATTCTTTCTAATCCACAAAAAAAATACTCCAATTAGAAATTATCAAGTAGATCAATGCAAGGAACAACGATCGTTGTTCCTAATCTATATCTATTGTAAAATTCAATCTATAATCATAATACAAAAATACTATGTTAAGTATCGGATAAAATCAATGTAATTGCAAGCCTTGAAAATATTTATTGCTTTCTTTCAAACCCGTCAATGTGATCAAAAATGTAGTTACTAAGAAGTCTTATATTTTCATCATCATAATTCCTGAATGAAACAGCGCATACTCTATCAAGCTTATATAGAAGTTTCCCCCCGAAATTAGCATCAACCCCGGAGAATTTTACAATTATTTTATCAATACTGTCATTTTCAACTATATCTTCATCAAGGACGGGTTCCAACGCTTCAAACGAAGCACCGCCCAGATTAATATTTTTAATCCGGCCCTTTATCAATCTTGAAGTTCTTGGGGAACGTATATAGATATTTAACGGCTGTGAAACAGGAGGCGTAACACGGTAGTATTTTTTATCAGTGTCAATATAGTGAAAACGTTTTTTAAGATTTATCAAGCGGTTTACAATTACAGTTTCATCAATGGGTTTTACAAGAAAGCCCTTTACTCTTTTTCTTACCAGCTGTTCAACCAGCTTACGGTTAGATTTTGTTGAAACCACAACTATTATGGGAAGATTATTAGCTTTTTCCTCAAGAATTTCATCTATGAACATTAATCCGTATTCAAGACTATCAGAAACATCAAGATCTATGAAAATCATGCTGAGATCTTTGGAAAATAAAATTCTCTCAGCTTCACTGTAAGAAGAGGTATAAAAAATATCCACTCCAAGCGGCATAAAACTTCCGATTATCGCCTGTTTAATTGATTTTACGGATGATACAATTAGAAAATTCATAAAAAGCCCTGTGATTGATTAAATCACTATAGTTAATGTAGCGCAAGTCTTTTTGTTTAAACCAAGTACCTTGAAATGTTTAGCAGGTTCCATCCCCCATGATAATAATCTTGAATCTATCATTGCGGCTCCAAAACCGGCGCTTTCAGACTCGTCAAGGTTCTCCATAAAAAATTCACCAATCTTGTCTTCCTTATAGTACTTGAGGAATTTTTTTCTTTTACTTTCAATACGCTTAATGGAATCACTTGTAATTGGAGCATCATTAATGACATCAATAATTAGACGTGATTCTGTTGTTGATATACTAAGGGTTGCTTTTACCTTGTCCCTGATGGTTCTGTTTATCATACTCGTTTTATCATTTATAATCTGTTTTTCTTCTTCTGTTAAAGACCTGTTTTCCTTTTCCGCTTTTTCATTAATATTGAAAATTTTGCTCTCACCTTTAATTATGTCCTTAACTTTATCCTTTATATCAGGATGCTGTATATAGGTCGTATACATTGTCATCATATACTGGCTTTCCCAAATAGTATCAAGAGATACTCTCTCGGCTTTGTAGTGAAGCATCTCCCTTATCTTATCCAAAACAGTAACATACATATAATTTGCTTTTACCGCGTTAAAACAAAGCTCCATTATAGAAAGAAAAATATCATCCAGGAGATGTTCCGCGTTGAACTTTTTAAGAACTTCGTCAATAAAAAATTTAATCCTGTTTTTCCCATGGGAATTTAAGGCAAGAAGCGGGCATTTAACAATCGAGTTCTCATCAATTATCTTGCTTATCTTGTCATCAGAATCATTCAGATTTATAAAAGCCATTGGCCTTCCTTTAGATTATTTTCATTATTTCTTATAAAATCAACAATTGGTAAATAATTTTTTATAAAAAAGCTATGTATCTCAATACAGTATTTATAATTTACATAAAAAAACACGATATCTGAATACTTTTAAATTTTCTTTACTGAATCCACATAAGATGAAAAGAAAACAGTTTTTTAGAAATACCTCTAATAAAATCATCGGCAGAATCAGACTATGTTTAAAATTCTTATGATTCAGCCGTAAATAAAATGTTGTAATATCCAAATACCTGAATTAATGTGCTTAAATACTCTCTAAATGAATTTATCAATCCAACAAGGTCATAAAATGAAAATTAAGTATAAAAATACAGACATTTACCTCCTGCTGGGTAATATAACAGAAATAAAAGCAGACGCGATAGTAAATGCCGCCAATTCTTCATTAATGGGAGGCGGAGGGGTGGACGGAGCCATACACAGGGCGGGAGGATCCGTCATTCATGAGCAATGTATTAAAATCGCAAAGACCTCCGGCGGATGTCCTGCAGGTGAAGCCGTAATAACCGACGGCGGCAGTCTGCCGTCAAAATACGTAATCCATACAGTCGGCCCGGTTTACCGGGGCAGCGGTAATAATGAAGCAGAACTCCTGTCCCTTTGTTATATAAACAGCATGACACTTGCTGATTCAAGGGATATCCGCCATATAGCATTCCCTTCCATCAGCACAGGTATATACTCATACCCGGTCAGTCTTGCGGCTCCAATAGCGGTAAATACGGTTAAGGATTATCTATCATCACACCCTGATTCAGGAATATCCACAGTCGGATTCATACTTTTTGACAACAAGACTTATTCAGAGTATGAGAAAATCTTGTAAATATTGTAATATAAATCCTTGATATTTTAAAAAAAAGGTATAGAATGTACTCTCAATTAACATTAACAGGAGAACACTATTTGCTTTTTTTGTGCTTCTGATTGCGGCAGTCAGTTTTTCAGGCTGCGCTCTTGGCACATTGCAGACAGCAACAACAATTCCGGAGGGAAAGGTATCCATGTTTCTAGCGGCTACAGCTCTTGCTGTTTCAGATATAGAAACAAGCACACCAATTCCTGAAATGGGATTTAGAATGGGTCTATCAGACAACATTGACGTTGGAATACGTCTCTTCAGACTTGGTTTTATGGGCGATATAAAAATTGCTCTGATACAAAACCGCAGAGAAGGACTCAGCCTCGCAGTTACTGCCGGAGTCGGTTATTCTATAATTGGTGATGATGCATCATTTGTAGCCGTTGATCTGGGTGGAATAGTCAGTATCAAGTTAGGAAAAATTATAACTCCTTATTTATCAGTTAAATTTAGAAGTTTCGGATTTGATGCAACCGGTAGTGACGATTTTATTAACAATTTCTCAGGCGAGTTTATTGTAGCAGGATTGGGATTTGAACTCTTCCCGGAGTCCTCTGTCTCAATTATTCTTGAAGCTTCAAAATTTTATGATACGGATGGAAATGAGGCAAAAGGTCTTACTCTAGTTTCAGGCGGATTAAATTTTAAGTTCTAATATGAATTTCCAAGAGTCCGCTTTCACGGACTCTTGGAAAAATAATTTTTCATAATTTAAAATTAATAAAGATCAAACTTTTATATATAACCTCTTTTTTTATTTATTCTTACCATTTTAAAGATTATTTTTATTATACCTTAAAGGAAACTTCAGTTTACTATAACAATGGCTTAGTCTGCAGTCTTGTAAAAATTCTTGAAGCGTCCAAAATCAATTTTTATTTTATAAAGAGGATAATTCATGTACAGAACAGATTATTGCGGAGTTCTTGATAAAAAATACATCGGCAAAGAAGTTGAACTGGCCGGATGGGTTCTCAGGCGGAGGGATCACGGAGGCGTTATATTTATCGACCTTCGAGACAGGACCGGATACAGTCAGGTTGTTTTTAATCCTGAGAACAGCAAAGACGCGCATATCATTGCTGAAACAATAAGAAGCGAATATGTTATTCAAATCAAGGGCAAGGTAATCGCGCGTAATGAAAATATAAACACCAAAATACCAACCGGTGAAATAGAAGTAATAGCTGAAACAGTTAAAATACTGTCAAAAAGTGAGACACCCCCATTCCCTCTTGATAAAGCCCATGACTCACATGAAGATATCCGTCTTAAGTACCGCTTTCTGGACCTAAGACGTCCGGAGATGTACGACAACCTCTTAAAACGCCACCAAATGGGACAGGCAATGAGGGATTTTTTAAATAAAGAAGAATTTATTGAGGTTGAAACACCAATGCTTAATAAATCAACTCCGGAAGGGGCCCGTGACTTTCTGGTTCCATCAAGACTCCACAGGGCTCATTTTTATGCACTTCCTCAGTCCCCTCAGATTTTTAAACAGATACTCATGGTTTCAGGAATTGACAAATATTATCAGCTGGTAAGATGCTTCCGGGATGAAGACTTAAGAGCTGACAGGCAACCGGAATTCACACAGGTTGATATTGAAATGTCATTCATACATCAGGATGATATCATTTCTTACATTGAAAGAATGCTGGAAGAGTCCCTGAAAACCGTTTATGGGAAAAAGCTTTCCCTTCCATTCCCCCGGATGTCATACGATGAATCAATGAATCGTTATGGAACTGACAAGCCTGACACCAGATTTGAACTTGAGTTAAAGGATATTTCGGATATTGCTTCAAAATCAGATTTCAAGGTATTCGGATCAATTGTAGAATCAGGCGGTATCGTTAAAGGAATAAATGCTAAAAAAGGAGCTTCCTTTTCACGAAAAGATATCGAGGATGATTTCACATCCTTTGTTTCAATATACGGAGCAAGAGGCCTTGCCTGGATGAAGGTAAGTGAAAACGGACTTGAATCCAATATCGTTAAGTTTTTTACCCCTGAACTGCAGAAACAATTGATAGAAAAATTCCAGGCTGAACCCGGCGACCTTCTGCTTTTTGTAGCGGCTACACCAAAGATTGTTAATGATTCCCTTGCAAATTTACGGGTAAAACTGGGAGAACGCCTCGGACTGATTGATCCTGATAAGATGAACTTCCTGTGGGTTATTGACTTCCCGTTATTTGATTACAATGAAGAAAACAAGAGATGGAACCCTGTTCACCACCCGTTCACTAAACCAAAGGATGATGAACTGGACCTCCTGGACAGCGATCCCGGAAAATCAAAATCTGATTCCTACGACATAGTTCTTAACGGAGTAGAAATAGGCGGCGGAAGCATAAGAATTCACGACAGCACCATCCAGAAGAAAATATTCTCTTTATTAAATATAGGTGAAGAAGAAGCAGAACAAAAATTCGGCTTCCTTCTCAACGCCCTGCAGTATGGGGCCCCGCCTCACGGAGGTATAGCACTCGGGTTTGACCGTCTTATGATGATTCTTCAGAAGGCTGAATCAATAAGGGATATCATTGCTTTTCCAAAAACACAAAAAGGCACATGTCTCATGTCCGAAGCGCCTTCCACAGTACCTGATGATCAGCTAAAAGAACTCTTTATCCGTACAGTAGAAACAGCCGGGTAAGTTTTTTTCTAAATAAAACCATTCATTTGCAATCCCGATTCTTATCCTGAAAATAGGATTCGGGATTGTACAACTTGTAAAAGAAAGTTGCATATAAGATCACATCAGTTGCAGAATCTGATTTTTTTGAAAATGCACTGTTTGAGTACCAAATGCCTCAATATTCAAATAAATTTACATCAACAAATGCTTCTTTAGTTAATTAATTAAATACGAGTTTGCATTTTCAAAAAAATTAGATTCTGCAACGGCCTCGCAACATTAATCTGGAAGAAATTTAATACATTTGTCCCGATCAAATAGATCGGGACAAATGTATTAAATTTCTTTTATATAGATTTTAAAAATCTGTCTTGTTAGTGTTTTTATCACAATGGCAAGAGGAATAGCCAGAATCATTCCAATCATTCCAAAGGCACTTGCTCCCAGAAAAACAGCAAGTATAACAAACAACGGATGAAGGTTTGTTGCGCTTGAGAAAATCTTTGGGGAAATTAAGCTTGCCACAAGAATATTCATAATCACAAAAAATACAATAACACCTATCAGATGACCTGATGATTTAAAGTATATTATTGCCAGAACAACGGCAGGGAGAGCGCTTATAATCGGGCCGAAATACGGTATTATATTTAATATCCCGCCGGCAAGACCAATAAGAACAGCGTAAGGTATCTCGAATAATAACATTGCGGCAGTTGTAATTATAAAAACTACCAGACTCAAAAGAAACTGCCCCTTAATGTATCCCCCAAGCTGTATCTGAATATCCTGAAATAGAAGCTTTATCTTCTTTTCTTTTTCGTCTTCTACATACTTCTTGACAGTGTCAAAAATCAGATACTTATCCTTTAAGAAATAAAAAATAATCAAAGGAATTATAATCAGCATGGGAATACGCCCAATGATCGAAAGCGTAATATCTTTAAACTCAATAAAAAAGCTGTTCAAAAAAGATATGATACTCGTTGTCAGCGTTTTCATGATCTTGGCTTTTTCAATTTTCAGCGGAAGCTCAAGATTTTCAATCCACTTGTAAGCCTTTGAAAAAAAATCAGTGATATTCTTCTCATTAATTATAATTGTCTTTGAAAGTTTTGTAACACCTGTTTCAAGAACAGGATATATCATTAATACCAAACCCACAGTAATTGATAAAAACAAAACAAAGACTATAGTTATAGAAATACTTCTGTTTAAATGCAGCCTCTTCTGCCTTTCCAGAAAAAGAACAATCGGATCAAGAAGATAAGCAATTAAGAGACCTATAAAAAACGGGATAAATACACTCCAATAACCTATTAGTATTCCAATTGCTATTCCCGCTATTATAAAAATAATTGTAAGTCTTAATATTTTTTTTGAATTAATCATCGGCAATAAATCCTCTCAGTTTACAATGATGTTTTAATAACCATGAACCTGCTAATAATTCCCTTCAACTGTTTTAGAATACCTGTAAATTTATCATATATAAACATGAGGTTCCTGTTTGCGGCGCCTCCTATGCTTTTAGCATTAACAAGATCAACAACCCTTATCCCCTTAAAATCCTGTAATATTAATTCCATGTAAGAAAAAAGCTTCACGAAAGCCATCCCCATGCTTTTCGCATTAGCATCCATTTCCCCATTGATAGATTCTATTTCAGACTGGAATTTTTTTGCTGCCAGAGGATTATTTATCCTTTTCTCTATGAAATTTTTTAAACTAACAGCAAAGGGCCCTTCAGAGGATATTCGTTCCATAATGTTTTTTGTATCTTCATAAATTTCATCTACTCTATAGTAAAGTGAAGAGAATTCATTTCCCATTTCTTTTTTTCTGAATTCCCCTTCCACAACAATTGAGTTTATACTTCTTTTAAACCTTTCAAGATATATTTTCTCTATGAAATTTTTCATTAAATTAAAAGTAAACAATGATTCAAATGCAGAGAAACCCAGCTCTTTCAATGATTCATTTGTGCTGTTATTAATCAGCTGCAGAGGCTCGTAAGGTTTCATTCCTTCAAATAATAATTCGATTTGGTCTGCTACCTTTTCCTCCCTTAAAACTATTATACTTTTATCAAGGAAATTCTTTACAGAAGTCTCAACCAGCTTTTTATATTTTTCTAAATAAGAAATAGTATTTATAATTGGTTTTGCGCGATATTCCGGACGCTCTTCACCAACACGCACAAAATGAGTTATTATATTGTGCTTTTTTATTTTCCGAATTGATCCCAGCATTTTTCTTAAGTCTTCAGTTGTAAATTTTAAAAGCTGCTGATTATCAGAAACTTCTGAATCTCCAACTGCCTCCCCGCCGACATTTTCATCAGATGAAGGAGGTTCCACTTTCTCATTTTGATCCAATTTTAATAAAAACTCATCAAACCAATCGTACTGTTCTTCTCTTAATTTTCTAAAATCAATCCCCGCAAAATATGAATCAAGATTTCTAAGATGGACTGTGCAATTCTCAAGAGCAAAGTCTACAAAATCACTCTCACCTGTCTGTCCTTCCTCAACTGAGAACAAACTGTATAGTCCTTTGAAATTGTAATTTCTAAGATTCAGAATACTGGTAAACATCTCAAATTCATTCTCAAGTCTTGTAGTATTACTGAAATCAAAAGAATCAATAAAATTTCTAATTCTTAGATCCATATCGTGCCGAACACCCTCTTCACCCCTTACCTTGAAATCATGCTTCATATCTAATTCTTTGAGCTGACGAAGCTGTTTTGTTTGTTCCATCGACATGTTCTTTTCAATTACGTACCTTGTAAAACTGGGCCGTCTGTCATTCATAAAATCGTCTGTTGTGATGTCTAAATTCTGATTAAAAAATATATTAAACTCGTTTATCTGATCTTCAATATTTTTCAGTAATTCGACAAACGTGTTTTTAACCAGATTGTCTTTCGCATCATAAATTGTAACATGAAAATCAAGGAGTACTCTTTTTGATTCTTTCAATTCCCTCTTATTTGCTGCAGCCCCTTTGGAATTTGAAACTAACAGGGATCGGAAAAATTCAATAATTTTCCCCCAAAAGCCAAGTTTCTTCTTACTTGGTCTACCTTTTGCCTTTTTAATTATAGGACTGTCTTTTTTCGCATTTTTCTTTTTTAAGTCATTTATATGAGGCTGTAATTTATTTTCAAGATTCTTTTTTTCAGCATTACTCAATCCAAGAGAAAGAGGATCCATTTCACTGTCAAAAGCTCCGGCTTTTTTTGCCTTGTTTATATTCTCACTATCATACTGCATTGAAGCTGTCACCTTCTTAATTCTGAAACAAAAGACTATACATTATCTATTGAGTTTTTATTATTGTTAAAAGCTGTGTCATCCTTTTTCATTAAAAGCCTTATAACCATAACAATTCTCTCATAAATTTCCTCAACCCGGTTTTTACAACCAGCATGTCTGTAGAGGATCAGACCAAGAACGGGCTTATTTACTTCGAAGTAATAATAATCAGCAACCCTTATTATTCCGTCTTTATAGTTTGTTGCCAGAAATAACTTCTTTGCCTTTTCGATCTGACCGGAATTATAATACTCATTCCCTTTTCTGATCATCCAGACACGGTCTTTACCGGTAATAGAATTCTGCATAGCGATTCATTATACAGTATAAATTCAAATTTAGTCAAATTAAAAAGAATGAGGGGCATATATAACCTAACCCCCTTATTCCCCCTTCCCTCAAGGGAAGGGGGATACGTGTAACTTTTGTGTTTACATCCGTGGTATACAAATTTCTATAATTTTAGCAAGCACTTGTTTTTTCCTGCTGATCCTCTAGACAAGAATAAAGTTACTCATACCCCTATTGATAAAGAAATAGCTTAATAAAATACTCAAAATTAATTTTCAACGTTACCCTTCCCTTCGAGGGAAGGGATAGGGTTAGGTAGGATATGAGAGTACTTTTTTTACTATATGCAATTACCCTATCATTTATTCCGTATCAGAAGTCTCATTCTCTCTTTCATCAGCATCGTTGTCAGATCCACCGTATCCCTTAATAAAACGGATAAAATTTACTTTTAATGAAATAACTATTCCCTCGCCAACAATGGATCCTAATTTCTTAATAATTTTACGTTCAATTTCTTTTGAAAGACCTGATCTATCTATGTCACTCCTGCCATAAGTTTCAAGAACTGATGAAAAAACTTCTTTTATACGATTTCGATTACCCGATAAGTCAGAATATTCTTTATTGTTTTTATCATATTCAACGCGGAGACTGCATCTCAAGGTATATCCATCTTTAAGTTTAGTCTTCACTTGTCCCACATAAAAAGAACCAAGAGTTCCGCCGCGTACTTCCTGACTGTCTGAATTCGAAGATTCTCTGCCGGTTTTACTATTTATAAAAAAAAACATTAATCCGGAAACCATCATAATCACTACTGATAGGGCTACCATCAATACACTTTTATTTTTTGGAGTATTTATGGTTGCTTTAACAGGCTCCCGCACCGGCTCAATAATCTCAGGTGCTTCTTTCTGTTCAAAGGACATTTCCTTTTCAAGGGAGAATTCGCTGCTTACCTGAGCACCCTGCATTCCCGGAGGAGCCGTATACTCCTGGTCTATAGCTTTATTACAAAAGCTGCAGCTTTTTGATCCGTTTTCTATATCTTTTCCGCAATGTGGACAAAACATTAATCTACTCCTCTATGATTCTGGATCTTTTTATTTTATATAAACAAAAGATAAATTTCAAGAAAAGATTTTTGCGGCACCGTAAGAACAGGCCACGGCCTGTTCTTACGGTGATTACAGATTTTGCAGAACATTACTTAATTCTTCTAATAGTTAACTAATAATCTTTTAGACCATTGTTTAATTTATTCAGCCCTTTTCTGATTTTTGCCAAACGTCTTTTTAAGCGTCTGTAATGATGATCTTTTATTTTACGGCGATTCTTTTCCAGTAACTGCTTAAATCTAAGCAGCTTCTTATAGCCACCCTGGTATTTTCTTTTCATTCGGGAAAGTATCCTGATCATTTTTCTTAATTTTCTTTTTTGCCGCTTGCGGAGTTTTCGTTTTCTCTTTAATACGCGTATCTTTTTAAGTGTTCTTTTCATTTTTCTGTTAGACCTGCGTATCTCCCGTAAAAGACCATTAAACAAGCGCCTGATTTTACCATATTCTATTCTTTTCCTGATACCGTC
>JAGLSM010000070.1 GCA_023135745.1 Spirochaetota bacterium
CTAAAATCAGGTTGATTTTGCGGAAGGGGGATTATAACTTTTCCTACCACTTGGCAAAAAAAGGGACAAAATGGAATTGTTTGAATATAATTACTTCTATTTTGTCCTCAGGTTTTCAACCCTTTTATTAACCTTTTTAATTATTAATCTATATAATAACAGCTTAATGACATTTGGCCGATTCCTATATTTGTCAGTCGCGTAATAATCTGCCGGTTCATCCCAGATGCCATGGTCATCAACAACCGCGTCCATCTGCACAAAACATTCTTCATTAGTATTAAACGCGGAATTTGCCTTTCCACTGGAATTCGCAATTGAATATCCTGTGTCCCAGCCCATGTTTTTAAGTTCTATTTTTCCTGCCTGATAAAATGCTTCATCATTTATGTACGAATCAATTCGTGTCCATTTTTCATTGGCCTTTACTTCAATCCAGCTGTGAGAGATTAGCGGGGGAAGAAGCTTATAAAAAATACTCTTAAAAAGTCCTTTCTGTATTTCTTTTTTAATAAGCGAAAAATGTATGCGCGCGGGAATGCCGGCGTTTTTGCAGAGAGCAAGAAAAAGCGCTGTTTTTGTATTACACTGACCAATTCCAAGCTTAATGGTTTCAGAAGCTTTTACAAGATCGATGTTAGCGGGATAGCCAAACTTAATTGTATCCCGTACATAAAAAAATATCTTTTCCAGATTATCAATGGGCATATTTTTACTGGCTATCAGCTTTTTTGCTGTTTGCTGAACAAGCGGGTGATCATGATCTGCTAATTTTGGTATTTGTTTCATGATATATATTCCTGTTTTAAACTAAAATTAAATAAAGGAAGCGTTTAATGGTAAGATTTTTTATAATAATTAAGCGGCTGAGGGCGTAAGATTTTTTCACATAATAAACCGAGCCTTTCTCTTTTTAAAAAACTCGGCTTTAAAAAATGGGGCGAACTCCCTGATGTCGCGGAAATGGACGGCAGTCTCTACACCCTGGCAATCATGTGCTTAAAAATATAAAAGATCAAACATCCTTATAACCAACCTGATTCTTGCCGGCCTCTTTTACGGTATAAAGCCTTGAGTCTGCTATCTTGAATAGTTTTTGAATACTGCTGCTGTCATCGGGATATGTTGAAACACCAATACTAAGACCGACTTTCTTTCGTTTATTTTTCAACTTAATCACAGGTGAAGCTGATAATATTTTTTTTCCGTATGCTGCCGCGTTCTCAAGACCGGTATTGGGAGTAACAACAACAAATTCATCTCCTCCGTAACGGCTTACTATATCAATATCTCTGCTTATCTTTTTAATAGAAGCTGTAAGATCTTTCAAAACCTGATCGCCCATTAAATGACCGCCTGTATCATTTATCTCTTTAAAGTTGTCAACGTCAATCAGCAGTATTGAGAATTTTAAATCGAAACGTTTTGCCCTGCTTACTTCATTCTTTAGAAATTTCATCAGGTATCTGTAATTATAAACACCTGTAAGAGGATCTGTTGTAGAGTGCAGCTTAAGTTCATCAAGAAGTGCAATATTGCTCAGACTCATAGCAAGCTGGGAAGCAATTATCTTAAGAAAATTTATCTGCTCAGGCTCAAGCTTGACCTGACTGATGATATTGTCAACTTCAATAAATCCAAGAGGTAAAAGAGCGCCCTCAAGTTCAGTAATATAATGAATGTCTGTTATATGGCTTTCCTTAAAAAAATCATATGTGAACATTTTTTCAACTTGGGGTGTTTTCCTTTTTATTATACTTTCTGAAATTTTGCATATGTATGTATCATTATTTTCTTTGATGAATATTCTTACCCTGTCAAATTTACCGTATTTTATAACTGTATCTCCGATATACTCCAGTATATGGCTTCTGTCTCCGGTGTTGAGTACAGAGCTTATTTTTAGAAGAATATTAAGCTGTTTGATTCTGTCATCCCTGTCCTTGACCAGCTTTTCCTGGTAAAGACCTGACCCGATAAACTTGGCTACTTTTTTTATAAAAGTAATTTCCCTTGTATTGAATTTTACCTTACTTATACTTCTGTCTACAGTTAGAAGTCCGTAAATTTTATTATCAACATTTATTGGTACATAAATAAACGTTGATGTTGTAATAATAGTTTTTTTAATTATTGATGCTATCCTTTTATCCCGGCTATGTCTATCCAGATGGATTTCTTCATCACCCATAAGGATAGTTCCTTTAAAAAAAACCAACTCTGAAAAAATCGTATCAGTCTTTTCACTATAGGTATAAATTACAGCACGGTTAATATCAAGATTGGAACTAAGATATTTAAGGACACTTTTTAATCCTGAGTTTAAATCAAAAGTCCATACAATATTGCTTAAATCATCTATTCTCTTTCCTCTAATCACCTTATCTCTCCCAAAGTTGAATAACAGCGTTTAATTTTTTGTTAACCTGAACAATTTCTTCTTTTAATTTTTGCTTTTTAAATTTACCCGCGAGAATATCAAGAAAAACAAAATTTATGAACTCTGTAAATATTTTTTCAAAAGACCCCCAGTATGGAACAGCCGGATAAATTTTCCCGTTTTCAAGAGTTTTTAAAATCACATCCTTATATACAAACTCATCAATCATTTTTTTCATGACATCTTTTCTCGCGGGAAGTAGTCCGCATTTTGAAAGATACCTCATCTGGGATTCACGGCCGGTTAAAAATTTAATAAGACTCTTTGACTCAGCCATGTTTCGCTTTCCCTTGACTATCCCAAGACAACTTCCTCCGATAAAGGGGTTGTATTTTTTACCGTTACCGGGCATCACCAGAGCACAAAAATCATTCTCCTTTTGATGAGGTTTTATAAAACTGTTTATAACCCACGCGTTTGAAAAGGTCAGGAGCCCCTTGTTCTCAAAGAAAAAATTCCACATAACATCTCCGTAAATACTGTGCAGGTTTTTCTTTGTTCCGTATTTATCAATTAAATCAAAAAAATTATAAATCCCTTTAAAAATTGAGCTGTCCAGAAGGTTTATTCTTTTCTTGTGAATATACTTACCACCTTCAGCCCAGATAAAACTGGAGATATACTGTATCAGAATATTCTCCTGCATACCTCCCATAGCTATAACAGGTTCTTTTTTGTTTTTTCTACAGAATTTAAAAAGGTCATCCACTGTTTTTATTTCAGCGTTCTTTGTCTCAGCAGTGTTTCTTAAAAACATAAGGTTTAAATCGAGAAACCATGGTGCCGCATAGTACTTTTTATCAATTTTCGGCGATATATTATAAAGACTTCGTCCATAGTTTTTCCGCGAAAAAAGAGCGGTAAGGTCTTCTAAAAAATCAATCTCTTTAAGTGTGCTTATCCAGGAATTACCAATCTGAACAACATCCGGCTTATCCTCTTCCTTGATTGAGTTTATGATATTCGGCCAGATCTTGCTCCAAGAGAATTCCCTGAGTTCAACATTGATCCTTTTATCCTTTTGAAAAATACGTAATTCTTCCTTAATAGATTCAGTCCCTGAAACCTGATCATTTATAATCGCCCAAAATTTTATTTTTTTCATATTTTCATGCTCCCATTAGCTCATTATAATATCGACAATAAAAATATTTGCAATCACTTTCTTATGGGGAAATAGAAAAAAGACTTACTTTAATGCCATAATTCTCTGTTAATTTTAATAACGTGAAATTTAAAAATCAGACCAATTCCTTAAATATTTTCAAAGCTTTTTATACTTTCATTCCAGTTATAGAAAGCAGCAGAATAATTTTATACAGCTTTCTATAAAACACAGTATAGTTCAATAATCTTTAAAAGAAAAGCATTGCGTCAACAGAAACCATTCGTTAAAAAATATTTATTTTTAAACTAAAATATGATACTATGCGATATAATAAAGGGGTATTAGTCTTAAAAAGAGAGGGCTGAAATTATTATAAATAAATATATTTTTATATTATGCATCTGTTTTTTAACCTTATCACGGCTATCAGCAGCCGATGATATTTCTTCGCCTGTATATACTGAGGGTTTAAAAAAATATATCCTTAGAGATTACAAAGGTGCTATAAAAGATTTTGAAAACGCCCATAAACTCGATAAAAAAAACCAAATAAGAAGAAGAATGTATGTTAAGGCTTTAGTTAAACAAGGAAACATTGAATATAATCAATTGGATCTTGAAGCAGCAGCCAAATACTATTCAAAAGCCCTCACTTTATTACCCCATGATCAAGAACTTCAAAACAAATTGAATCTTATAAAAAAACAAATCATAAGAAATAAAGGATACAATAAAAAAAGATCAATAGAATTGAAACGTAATAAGGAAAGAGTGTTAGAACTACAACGTAGTCAGAAAAGATTATTGAAACTACAACGCAATCAAGAAAGGTTATTGAAATTATTAAAATTATTAAAACAAAAAAAATATCAGAATTTACCATTAAGGAGAGATAAATACATTTATCAAAAAAACAAAGAATATAAAAGAAGTCTCTCCAGACTGATTAAACTGCAGAAAATTGAAAGAAAAAATTTCTACCGAAAGCTTAAAAGGATTCTTAAAGATCGAAGTAAAGATAAAAAAAGCCCTGATTCCGGATATAGCCCGATATTATATATCGGTATTGTAATTATCCTTGTATTGATTGTATTTATTATTTTTTTACTGGTAAAAAAATCATATCTGGATAAACCTTTAGAAGCTTTTGATTCACTTGGACACTCCCCCAATCTACTGCTCGATTATATGGATAATATTGATGAATCGTTATATACCTCTGACGACAACTATTCAGAAATAGTCAAAGCAAAACGCTTAAAGATTATTTATCATGATTATGTCAATGGAATATTTTCATGGGATACTATTCAAAAATATATAACTGAATTGAATTTTGAGCTCAAAAGTGAAATTCTAAATATTGTAGAAAACAAAATACATACCGGTAGTGAAAATGAACAAAAAAACAGCTTACAAATCATCTTGCCATTAATTACAGATGGAGACATAAACATACGTGAAAAAAGCAAAAATATGATTAAAGATATCGCAAATAAACAGAATACAGAAAATTCAAGTGACCCGCTCAATATTGATTTTCTCACTCAAATGGCACAAATGATTGACACAAAAACAAAACGTCCGCAGCATTCACTAAACGTTGCTGAAATCGCCTTTGAAATCGCAAATAATCTAAAATTACCAAATCTTGATCCATTGATTGTGAAAAAGGCTGCACTAGTCCATGATATAGGTTACCTTGAATTACCTGAGGAAGTCTTTAAAAATCCAGAGGAACTTAGCCGGGAAGAATTTGAATTACTTCAAACACATCCTTTCCGCAGTGCCAAACTTATGTCATATACAAATTCTCCAAATATGTTCATTGATGGGATCAGGCACCACCATGAAAGAATGAATGGAAGCGGTTATCCAAATGGACTTAGAAGTAATGAAATTCCATATATCGCAAGAATTATAGCAGTGGCAGATACCTTTGACTCATTGACAGCCCCCTGGTCCTATAGAAAATCACTTTCTATGTATGACAGTTTAAAAAATTTGGAAAAAATGGCCAATAATAAAGAATTAGATCCGGCTGTAGTGAATGTTGTCTTCAAATTATACAAAAAAATGAGGGATATAGATGAACAACCAGGCTGAGATTCCACTATATAATAATCAAAATAGAAAAGCAAAAACAGTTGCGGTTTCAGGCGGAAAAGGCGGTATTGGTAAAACCTTTTTTTCTGTGAATTTTGCTATAGAACTTAAAAACCTCGGTTTCAAAGTCCTTATTTTTGACGCGGATGTAAATTTTTCAAATGTTAATTTAATGCTTCATATTGACAAAAATAATAAATTTATAGATTTTTTAAAAAATCAAATATCAATTAACTCTATTATCCAGAAAGGTGTCGGCGGAGTAGATGTAATTTATGTGGGAGATGATTTAAAAAAAATACTCAATATAGATGATGACAATTTTGATACAATGACTGAAGGTTTTTCAGAAATTGAAAAAGAATATGATTATATAATTATTGATACACCCGCCGGACTCAATGAATTTATTCTTAGATTAATTTTAAATACTGATTATTTAATAATGATTGCCAATCCGGAAATTACAGCGCTTGTTGACCTCTATAAAATAATTAAAATTATTTCCTTACAAAAAAGCGGTGTAAATATTGAAATTGTTGTTAATAAAGCATCAGACCCTGAAAATGCTGCTGTAATATTTAATAAAATAAAACAAACAATTTCTAAATTCGATATAAAATCAGAATTATCTTTTATAGGCTTTATTTCTGAAGACACAAAACTAGTCATAGAATCAATACAAAAAAGAATTCCCATTGTTCTATTACATAATACTTCGAATATTAAGGAATGTTTTAGTATGGCAGTAAATGCTTTTTTAAAGAAAAATAAAAAGAAGAAGAAGCAATCCTTTTTTCACTGGCTTTTTCATCATTAATATGACTTTTAAGAGTATTTTCCAAATTTAAATTAGAATTATACTGGACAAGTTATGATATACTTGTATACTATATCATAGGGGCAATAAAGAATATTATCTAGTCATAGGACGTGTTAAATGAACAGATATCTTTTGACCTCCATATTTATTTTTATGATCACAAGTGTAACTAACCTCTTCCCTTACTCAAGGACTCCTGTACAAGAGAGATTTAAACGACAAGCCTACAGGCTAACAGAAAACGCACTTGTACAAATAAATTTGAAAAAATTCCTTACAGCCTTCAATATTTTGTCAAAAGCCATCAATTTAGATCCCTCAAATTTACAAGCACGCAACCTTTATTTGTCTATTCTTGAAATTCTTTTAATAGAACAAAGAGGTATTACAAAAACCAGGAAAAAAATCCCGCTTAAAGACAGAGGAATACAAATCGTTATAGGCAAAAAATGGATTATGTTTTCCTGGGTTAAAATTAAAGATAAAAATTTCAAAGGCATTGAAATACAACGCGGTACCGATAACTTTCCCAAAAAACCCAGTGAAGGAACATCTATTTATAAAGGTACTAATGTTATATATATTGATAAAAACCTGAAAAAAGATAAAGCATACTATTATACCTTATTTGTTGACACCGGCGCTAAAGAAAAAAGAACCTATCAAATTAAAACATCCAGCCGTATGAAAGATAAAAAAATGCTGGTCGTACGAAAAATCTATCAAAAAAAGATTATAATTATACGCAAATACTATGAAAATTTTAGTAGAAAACAATTGCAAGTCTTCTTGAATCCGGGAATTGTTTTTTATGATGATGCAATTGGATACTCAGTTGATTTAGGTTATAAAATTAACTATAATAACCTATTTGGCTCAAAATCAACCTTTGGCCAGGATCTCACATTAGGAACAGGTTTGCGTTTTTTTTATACACCAACTGACTTTAGTTTAGCATTAACCTCCTATGGTTTTTTCTTAATGGGCAGTTACGATATGTATATCTTTGGTAAAAGTCCTTTTTATATTTCAGGGGCCCTGCATCTTGGTGTGAGCTTTGGTTATTTTAAATTAAATAACACAGAAATAGTTCTCCAAGGCGCGTTTACCATGCTTCCCAGTGCTTCTTTCAATTTTGATGCCAAAGATATCATATTTGGATTAAACATCGGTTATGATATGCAATTCGGAAGCAGGTTAGTCACAGGAATTATTCTTGGAATCAAAGTAGACTATCCTTTATAATTGTACAACAAAAACACCACTGCCGCCTTCTTTTGCTTTTCCGGGTCTGAATTTTTTTATCTTACCAAATTTGCCATGATTAAGACCCTCTTTTACAAAAGCTCGTAATTTGCCGGGAACGTTGGAATGATTACCTTTCCCAGTTATAATCATTAATCCGGTATGCTTTTTAATACGAGCTGTTTGCATGAATGTTTTAATAGCTTGATCAGCTTCTGCTATTGTCAGGCCATGCAGATCGAGACTTGCTTGAGATATTTTCCGGTTAATATCTTGAGTATGATTTAAAGAATCTACATCTTTGGAATCAGGCAGATGGTTTTCTACATGTTGAGTAAATAGTTCATAATCTTCTTTCATAGGAAAAATATATAAGAAAACTTCTTTTAAAACAATGAACATATTCTATTTGCAATCCGGCACCACACCTGACC
>JAGLSM010000071.1 GCA_023135745.1 Spirochaetota bacterium
CTGTTGGCTTCGCCTTCGAAGGTTCAAATCCTTCTCCCCCCAAAAAAAGGGGTGCTTATGCGCCCCTTTTTTTTATCTAAAAACCAGGGGGTGTACCATGAATTTTATTAATCTTTCATGGATATCCATAAAACAAGTTTTACTTATTTTTTTATTTTCATTATTACTATCCGGCTGTTACCAGTCTTCATCAAAACCGATACTAATTATAGGCTCAGGTCTGGATGATAAAAATCATCGGATAAAGGAAAAGAAAAAAATATTTAAAACAAGTGAACCATTTTCTGTGGTATTAAAAAATGTGAAATTCACAGATTCAAAAATATCAATATCCATATACTCTATAAACAAAGACGGGAAAAAAACCAAATCCAGAACACAAACTGTGACAATAAATAAAAAGTACAATTATCTCCAGATAAACCAGGCATTTTTCATACCCTTTCCCGGAAAATACATAATAGAATTCTCTCAACAGGGAAAACCTATCGCAGAAACTTCTTTGATTATAAAGAAAGAACCTTAGAATGCAATTAATGACAATAAGTATCAATAAACTTATTAAACAAAACAACCCATTCCGTCTTTCATATAAACAACCTTCAAAATCACTCATAGAATCCATAAATTTTTTCGGGATAATTTCACCGCCAAGACTGTTTGATATTGAAGGATCATACTATATCTTTGACGGAAACAAGAGGATTACCGTATTACAAAATGCGGGCATTGAAAATACTGAATGTATAATTATAAAAACTGATAGTTTAAAAAAAGCTTTTAATATATTCCTGGAAGAAAAATATCCCGTTCCTCCCTCCTCCTCCATAATAAAATCAAGAGGATATAAAACAGCTGTGAAATTTTTTAACCAAATTCCGGATCACGTACGCCTGAAGCTTGGACTTCCCAAAAATAAAAATGACATTGAACTTATTGATATGATATTAAATCTTGATCAGGTTTCTGCTGCCTTTTTGGAAAATAATGAAATTTCCTTAAAACAAATAAGACCAATAATGCGTCTAGGCATTAAAAAAACATCTTATTTTATTGATAAACTGGCTATTCCATTATCATTGAATGCCAATAAATTTTCAAAAGCACTGGAAATTCTTGGAGACATTGAGACAGCAGGCAATAACTCACTTAAATTAATGGATTCATTTATTGGTAAAACAGAACTAAAACCCGAAAATAAAGCCAATATACGGGAGGATTTTTTTATTTATATAGATAAACTCAGAAGACCTGCTCTGAATAAAAACCTGGAAGAATTCTCGAAAATTTCAGAAAAACTTTTAGGACCGGACATAAGGCTGAATCCATTCAATTTTGAAAATAATAAAATTACCTTCTCATTTGACGCAAAGAACCCGGTAGAAGCTGTATCCCGGATCACAACCCTCCAAAATGCGGTAAATGACAAAAATTTTACTGATCTATTTAAAAAAATTTAATTATCGGATAATCAGATATGCAGGAAATAAAAATAGATAAGATATTTATTGATCCGGCTGCGGCTGATTACAAGTTAACAAAAAACATAGTCAAAAATGCTAAAGGTATAGAAATAATAACAGCAACTCCTGAAAAGGTACTGGATTCATTTAGAAACTACGACAGTATCGATTCCTCTAAACTAAATTTAATGGTTACTCTTGATCACGGACGTCAGCTGAAAAGATGTCCCGGCACCAGAGGAATGATCTGCTGCAACTATTTTGTTATTAACCAGGGAGTCGGATGTCCATTTGACTGTTCTTATTGTTTCCTGCAGGATTTTTATAATCTCCCGGTTACTCTGATATATGCAAACCTTGATGATTTATTAATGGAGGTTAAGGAGCATACAACCAGGAACCCCTGCAAATTTTTCAGAATCGGAACAGGTGAAATGACCGATTCACTGGCCTTTGATAATTTAACAGAACTGACAAAGATTCTGGTACCCTTTTTTAATGAAATCTCCAATGCAATGCTTGAGCTAAAAACTAAATCCAAAAATATAGAAAATCTTCTTGAAATTAAGCACAGCAATAACGTGGTTGTTTCATGGAGCCTCAACCCTCAGTCCATTATTGACACAGATGAACTTTTTACAGCATCACTGGAAGAGAGAATCATATCAGCTGAAAAAATACAGAATGCCGGTTATAAACTTGCTTTTCATTTTGATCCCCTGATACTGATAAAAAACTGGAAAAAAGAATACCTGTCAGTTATAAATATTTTGAAAAAACATATAAATCCTGAATCAATCCAATGGATTTCTCTTGGAACTTTCCGTTACAAACCGGGAATGAAAAAAACAATGGATATGCGATTCCCCCACAGCATCCTGACATCAGGAGAACATGTCCTTTCTCAGGACGGGAAGATGAGATATTTCAAAGAATTAAGACTTGAAATATATAAATATATATCGGATCAACTAAAAAACTGGCACGAGAGTATCTTTCTTTACTTTTGTATGGAAGACAGCGATATTTGGGAAAAAGTGCTTAAAAAAAACCCCCGGAATTTCAAGGATGTTGATATAATGTTTCAGAAAAGCATTTCATCTGATTAATTTAAAATTGAACTGTATTTACTTAATAAAAAAACGTATTATTTAATAATAGGAAGGTATAAAAATGGATTTTTTTGATAACATTACAATAGTTGGAGGAGGACTTCTCGGCAGGAGTCTTGCAAGAGCTATTGCAAGTAAAAAAATCGCTATAACTCTGATTGACCGTGATCCGGCTAAAATTGATAAAATAACAAAATGTCTGGAAGACGACCTTAACCATGCAATAACTAAATGGGCTCTAACTGAAAGTGAAAAAAACTCAATCATGAGAAAGATCACCATTACTCATGATATGAATTTAGTTAAAAAATCCGGAATTATAATAGAATGTATAAATGAAGATTTCGAACTAAAAGCAAATATGTTGACAAAATTGGATAAGCTGGCAAAAGATCAGGCATTATTTGTAACAACAACATCATCATTAAGTATTACAAAACTCGGAGCCAAAGTATCAAGACCCGAACTGCTCATTGGAATGAACTTTCTACTCCCGGTTCAGACAGTACCAATAGTTGAAGTAGTACGAGGACTTAAGACTTCCGATAAGACAATGGAAAATGTAAGAAGATTTGCCAATTTAATGGGCAAAGAGGTTATCACTGTTTATGAGTACCCCGGATACGTAACAACAAGAGTTATAATTCCATTGATCAATGAAGCAATGTATGTAGTAATGGAAGGGGTCGCTTCAGCGGAAGATGTAGACAAAGCGATCAAGTTAGGATATAATTTTCCAAAAGGACCGTTATCCCTTGCGGATTCTATCGGGCTTGATACGGTACTTCAATGGATGGAGCAGTTATTCCATGAACTTGGTGATTTGAAATACAGGCCCTGTCCAACTTTGAGAAAGCTGGTCTATGCCAATCATCTGGGAGTAAAAACCGGTGAAGGTTTTTTTAAATATTAAAAGGAGATTAGAAATGAAAAAATTTTTTGTTGTATTTGTAAGCTTTTCTTTAATCGCGCTTGCTATTTTAAGTAAAAAGATATTTGCCATCCCGTTTGGTCAATTCATTCTCTACACTATTCCGCCGCTGATTCTCGGACTTCTTGTTCTATCATCAATTTTTGAAAAAAAACAGGGTATCCTGGCTTTTTCAATTGTAGCGGCAGCCTTGTTTGTTTATCTCCTGCTGATTGATAAAAATATGACTCATAAATTTTATATAATATCTGCTGTTGCTTCCGGATTAGGAGCAATGATATATCTTTTTCAAGTAAAAGAATAAAGATAAAAGTATAAAAGGGATCATTCAGATCCCTTTTAAAATATGGTTTTATAAGGTCTGCCGGTGTTTTTTAAAAAACTTTTATTATATTCAATCATTGTTATCTCAGTATTTACAGCCTCCTGTATAGATACTCCAAATACATTCTATAAAAAGACATCCGTGTTTAAACCTTTTTTATCCAATAAAATATTTCTGCAGCATACAGCCGGGCTTTCCAGCTCTATAGTACAATCGCCTGACAATAAACAGCTTGCCTTTTCAAACAGGGACAAAGTTTTAAAAATATACTCGATTAAAAACAAAGAACTTCTTTATTCCAAACAGCTGACCGGAAAACATACCTTTATAAAATACATTAATTCAGGAAAGCATCTTATTATTGCAAGCGGGAAAATTATTTTCCTTCTGAATACCGTGAATTTTTCAATTATTAAAAGTAAATCCTTCACGTCTAAAATAACAGGCCTTGCGTCAAGCACCCATTATATTACACTTAATCTTGACCAAAAAGAAATACTCATATTGAGCTATAATGATTTTAATGAAATTGAAAGACTAATGATACCCTCAGTCAAACAGATGATCATTTTAAATACTCAGGAAAAACAAAGTATTCTTGTAATAGATCAGGTTAGAACAATCTTTTTCTATCAATTTGACAAAAAAAATAAAACCTTTCTACTCCGCAAATTATTCCGAAATCATTTTTACTTAAATTCATCAAAAGAAAAAAAGCTGATAGCACTTTATAACGCCAACCTGTTAAAAATTGTTTTTATAAGCACAGAAAACTTTGCGATTTATTCACAAAAATACTATCCATTTTACTGGAAAGAATTCCTGCTCAATAACAGCCTGAGCACTCTTTTTTATATTCAAAAAAACAAACTATTTGCTCAGAATATCAATAGCAAAAAACCTTCCTTTGTATTTTCTTCTGATAAAGATATTAATATCTCAAACCTGAATCTAACATCTATGGAAAAAACTCTTGGGATTTTATTAAAAAAAGAAAATGAAAAAGACGGATTTATCGCCCTTGGGAAAATAAAATGGGGCAAGACAAAAACACCTGATGCACTGGAACTTATTTTCAGTCTCAATAAAACAAACATAAGTATTCAGGAGCAAATTGATAAAGCAAACCCGGGGGATACAATTCATCTTGGGCGTGGAATCTATACCGGAACACTCAAATTAAAATCAAATATTATTATAAAGGGAAAAGGTAAATCTGAAACAATCCTGATCAATTCAAAAAACAAATCAAATATTTACGCTGAAAATGTTACAAACGTAAAAATAGAAAATTGCAGTCTATATAATTTTCAAGGAAATAAAAACTGCGGAATACAAGTTAAAAACAGCAAAATCAAAATCAATAACACCAGAATTTTCAATATGCCTCTTACCGCGATTGAAGCTTCCGGAAAAAAAACACATGTCATTATAAACAATCTGTCAATTTCAAACTCAGGCACCGGCATATTCCTTCACTCCGGAGCGCAGATGCTCATAGAGAATTCACAAATATTTAATATTGTAAATAATGGAATTTCAATATGGGATAAAGCAATATTAAATATTACAGACAGCTCAATAATAAAATGCAGTAAAAATGGGCTTAACGTGGTTAATGGAAGCGTTTTAAAAGCAAAAAAAATAAAAATTGATGGATGTAAAAATATCGGTATCTCGTCAATATTCAACAGTAAGATTTATCTTTCATCTTCTGACGTGTCTTTAAATAGCGGCGGAGGTATATTATCATTTAATTCTAAAATAGTACTTATTAACTGTAATATATTAAAAAATACAGAATTCGGACTAATGCTTAAAATGTACTCCAAAGCAGATATAACAAAATCAGGAATACTCGGTAATAATGGGAACGGTCTTGTAGTCTTAAAGAGCCGTCTAAATGCATCCGGTCTAAAAATAGAAAATAATCTTGTTAATGGACTTGTCCTCTTAAATAAAGTTTCAATTCTACTAAAAAATTCCTCAATGAACTCCAATAAGGAATATGGCATTTTTTCTTCGCATAATTCTGAAGCAAATTTTGAAAACTGCCGAATTTCTTATAATACAAAAGGCGGATTGTTTTCAATAGGAAAATCACGGACGGTCATTAAATATAGTTCATTTATCAATAACCAAAAAGACGGTCTTGTCTTATTAAATAAATCATGGGTTAAAATATCAAAGAGCAGGATAAGCAGTAACAAACGTCACGGACTGCTTCTACAGAATCAATCACTTACAGATATAGCCGGATCTTTTATAAATAATAATAAACGTAATGGAGTTATCTTTTACGATTCTACAGGCGGTCTTTTTAATAATACAATATTGTACAATAATCAAAAGGGTATCCACACAAGAGATAAATCAGCTATAGTACTAAAACAATCCGGAATCTATAAGAACCGGATCTTCGGCCTGCAGAATAAATCATCCAATAGAATTCTTGTAATCTCTTCAGTATTCTGGAAAAACAATACCGGTATATATAAGGATATAAATGCATCAAAGGTAATTTCTCATAACTGTCTTTTTTGGAAAAATAAAAACAACTTTTACGGCCAAAAGAAGGGTCCTCTTTTTCAGGAAACAGACCCCAAATTAATTAACCTTTTTATACCGAAAAATTCCATATTACGCAAAAATGAAATAGGCCCCAGACTTACCACAAAAGCATTTACCAATTAATTATTAAAATTGGTATTTTGAAATAGGATGTATCTCAGGATTCATTGAGAAGTGAGGCATAAAATAAATGATAACTAAAAAATAGGGACTTCCATTCTAAAACTTATAATTTTCCCAAACTCATTACTGTCATTACCAAAATTATATCCAATATCAAAGCTAACCATATTCGGAATTAATTCAGGTAAACTAAACCTAAAACCAATCCCAACTGAAGGATAAAAACGCACATCAGTTATTGATCTATCTTTTTTATACCAAGCAGACCCCATGTCAAAAAAAACAACAAAACCAACTCTTAGCATATCTATATTAATTCTGCCAAAATGATATTCAGCGTTAAAGTAAATCTTCCGGTCACCCTCAAATTTGTTGGTTTGATAACCCCTAAGCCCCTGTCCCCCTCCGAGTTGGTACTTTATGTCTTTATCCAAATCCTGTCCTAAAATCGCTTCAGTTTTTATATAAAGATGTCCAATAGAAAGATTTCTTATTATATACCAAAAATAAAAAGACAACTCGGCATTTCTTAAACCCGGAAAAAACAGATCTGAAGAAAATGCAGAGCCGATCTTAAAAATATGATCATCTAAAAAACTAAATGAATAAGAAGCCTCCATTTCCAGATAATAAAAATCCTGATAAGAATCCCACCACTTTTTTGAAATACCCATTGTCCCGGAAAAATAAAGACCAAGAGCGTAATCAATTATTCTTTTTTTATTGTATACACTTCTTTTTTTTATGTATTTATAATTATTCATTGAAAATCCCAAAAGAAATAACTTCCTGTCGGAATTTTCAGGCAATACATCCCTGACAAAATCATCGCGAAATTCTTCAGGTATATCATCATAGAGTGAATGTCTTTTATACTCATGCTTAAATTTAAAAGCATAGTAGTTCTTTATTTTATATCCATAAGATCTTATAATTCCAATAGTCGTTGAATAAAATTCCTTATTATAACGTTTTGGAAATGAATTAGTAATTGAACCTACTACAACTTCATATTGCTTAAATTGAGATCCAATATTGTCATAAGTGAAATTATCACTATACTTTGTTTCAAATATAAAGCCCCATTCACTTTTTCTAGAAAAAAATGGATATATCAACCTGAAATCTAAACCTTCTCCAACTTTCTTTCCATCATGCATATAGCTGAGGTTAAATCCTCCAAAAAAAGTAAAGCGGGAACCAAAAACCATAGGATCATAAAATAACTGTCTCCAGATATTTAAAAATGGATTTCTCTCAAGATTAACTTCAAGAGAGTTATTTCTGCCAAGAAAATTCCTGTCTCCCAATTTAAAATTGTAGGTAAAGACGCCCCCTGCTCCATCCGCCTTTATATCAAAATATATACTCCACACATCCTGAACTTCTACTATAATATCAACCTTGTTCTGATTCTTTACTTTTATAATTTTTGTTTCTTCAACAAAGAATATCCGGAATTTACGCAGGTTGCGTTCACTTTCCTCAATGATATCCTTATCCAGGATATCGCCTTCTTTATACAATAACTGTTTTTTTATAACAGACTCGCGGGTTGAAATGTGCATTTTATTTATAAATTGTTTAATCGGACTCTTTGTTTTGCTGAATATTTCTTTTATTACTA
>JAGLSM010000072.1 GCA_023135745.1 Spirochaetota bacterium
ATCCAGCTTTCACAAGGCATGGATAGGTGCCACAATTTTTTCCTTTACAGGTTTCCTCCTTTTTGTCATTTTTCCAGAAACCCTGATAAAAATATTTATAAGCACCGGAGAATTGACAAAGCATCCTCAGATGCTTTCTGTCGGAGCTGGTGCCGTACAAACCCTGGGTATAATGCTTCCGTTTCTGGGTTTCCAGATTATAGGAGCGACCCTCTTTCAGTCTCTTGGAAAAGCATACCAGGCATTTTTACTTTCAACATCACGCCAGTTTTTCTTTCTTATACCTCTTATCCTCATACTCCCAAAAACAATGGGAATAAAAGGAATCTGGATCTCATTTCCAATCGCAAACGGACTCTCTGTTATTTTAACAGCCTTTGTTGTATTTTTTGAAATGAAAAAACTCCGACAGGCAACTAAAAATTAGAATAATCTAAAAGTAATTCTACTCAGCAATCCTGAACACAAAGTCATTGAAGCATTCGGAGCATGGCAGGAAAAAAAGAACTACGGAAAAACATACATGGGAATTGTACGATCAACCTATCTTATTGATGAAAAGGGTAAAATTAAGCATATATGGAAAAGTGTAAAAGCAAAAGGTCATGCGGAAAAAGTACTGGAAAAGGCCTGTTCAGTCTAGTTTATTCCCACAGTACAATTCTAAGCATTTTGCACAATCAAAAAGACCATATATCCTACATATCCTGTAACAAATACGGCACCTTCCCACCTGTCGATTTTATGTTTTTTGCCTGTGAACATACTGATAAATAAAAGTAATGTCGCAAAAATTGCGACTCCAATATCCAAATTAATACCTTTAGTAATAGGAAGAGGTCTTATTATAGAAGAAATCCCAAGCACAAGCAGAACATTAAAGATATTTGAACCAACTATATTACCAACCGCAATATCCACATTCTTTTTATAGGCTGCCATAGCTGATGTCGCAAGCTCAGGCAGCGATGTTCCAAATGCTACAACTGTAAGACCGATGAGTTTCTGACTCATTCCAAGGTTAGCGGCTATTTTCATTGATGAGTCTACAATCCACTTACCACCCAACGCAAGACCGGCAATTCCAATCACAATAAAAAAAATAGATTTTGAAAGCCCGTATACTTTGTCCTTTACCTCATCCTCTATACCTTTTACCTTATGCGAAATAGTAACTGAGTAGTATATGAATATTATAAAAAATGCCAGAAAAACTAAACCATCAGACCTTGTTAAGACAGACAGACCGGATTTATTAATTATAACGTCATTGGCAAGAATACCAAGCATGAGTACAGCAAGAAGACTAAATGGTATTTCCTTCCATACTGTACCCTTTACAACTTTAAGAGGATAAATAATTGATGATATTCCGAGAATGAGAAGAATATTAGTAGTATTACTCCCTAAAATATTACCCAAAGCAAGACTGTTTGCCCCATTTAGGCTTGCTGTTACATTGACAAAAAGCTCCGGCATCGAAGAACCGAAGGCAACTACAGTCAAACCGATAACAAGATCCGATATATTGAACTTCTTTGCTATAGAAGATGCGCCATCTATTAAGAAATCCGCGCCCTTAATAAGAACAACAAACCCCAGAAGAAGTAATAGAATTATCTCCATTATAGAATCCCTTTTATTTTGCTCAAAACCATTAGCTAATTAACCTCTATGAAACATTATTCCAGCTTTTCTTGAAGAATTCCATTGCCGTTTATAGAAGAAACCTGATTCCGACCGTTTTCTTTGGAAAAATACAAGGCTTTATCCGCAATATCAATTAATTCTTCTTCAGTTCCTATATGATTTTCCTTGATTGATGCAATTCCTCCGGATATTGTCAGTTTAAATGAAGACCCCATGTACTCATAGATCTTTGCCTCAATCTTCTTTCGTATCTTTTCTGCCAGATGAATAGCACCGTTCTGATTGGTTTCAGGCAAAATCAGACAAAATTCCTCTCCGCCATACCTGCATGGTAAATCTATCTGCCTTAAATTATTTTTTATGATTTTAGATACTTCAAACAATGCCCTATCACCGGTAAGATGGCCAAATTTATCATTTATATTTTTAAAGTTATCAATGTCAAAAAAAATTAGCGACATATCAAGATTGTACCTCTTTGTCCTTTTGAATTCATCATTAAGCCTTCTTAGAAAGTAACGTTTTGCGAATAACTTGGTTAAGCTGTCAGTAATCGCAAGCTCATATAATTTTGCGTTATCGATGGCTATTGCCGCCTGAATGGAAAGATAATTGAGAACTTCCATCTCAAAATCGGTAAAATAAGTCCCATCTATTTTATTTACAGCTTCCATAACCCCTATTATATTGCCGTTAACAACAAGAGGAACAGCTATCAGAGAGTTTGTTGTGAACTCGGTTTTTTTATCCGCTATTGATGAGAATCTTTCGTCCTTTTTGGCATCCTTAATTAGAATCGGGTTACCATGCTGCCATACCCACCCGGCTATTCCTTCTCCAAGATCTAAGGAAATATTCTGCAAATTTTCTTTTTCATCCTCATTGGTTAAATAGGCAAATTTGAGCTGATTAATTTCCGTGTCAACAAGCAGAATACTGCTCCTTCGGCACTCCATCAGTATTTTTGTCTGATCGAGTATATTTTTCAGTACCATAGTCTTATCAAGCGAGGAGGTTATTACTGAATTAACACGGATCAATGCTTTGAATTTTCTCACTACTTCCCTATTATGATCAAGCTCATTCATCAAATGCTTAACTACGGTATAATCCTTTTTATGTTCTATTTTTTTATTAATTATTTTCTTTTTCGGCATATAACATTTCTTCCTCAGAGCAGTTTACTAAAAAAACTGACTTATATTCACCAATCCAGACGTTTCAATGTCTTAAGTATATTTTTATAATAATTGATATTATTACACATTTATTTAAAAAATGAAATTAAAACCTGTAAATAAAACATAAGCGGCTGCTACACCCTCGCCCCAATCTCTATCACATTTCCACCGAGCATCTTAGCATGCTCCGGATGACAAGTAAAAAACAATAGCTGTCTTTGCGAAGCAAACTTTTGTAAAACTTCCACAGCCTTCTCCCTGCGTACAGGATCAAGATCGACCAGCGGATCATCCATTGCCAGGAAACCGGGAGCATCGCCAAGAAAGAACTCGCCCATACAAAGCCGCAGGGCCAGAGCCACTACATCACGGGTACCGTCCGAAAGAAGATTATAAGTCAGCACTGTCCCATTATCACGGATAATGTCTCCGGGCAAACCATTTTCTACATTGACTGATTTGTAGCGTTTTTCTGTGATCAGGCTAATATATGAAGCGAGCTTTTTTTCAAGACCTTCATATGTGCTGCTGTCCATTTGATCCATCATTTCTTCTGACAATTCCCTGATTCTATTGATAGCTTCTCCACGCCCCAGCTGCAGTTTAAACGCAGTCTCTTTATCTCTTAAATCTACCAGTAATTCTTCGGCTGTAGATTCCGGCATCATGCTTATAATACCTGATATTTCCCGCAATAAATCATTTTTATATTCCCTGTTGTCTTCCAGGTCTTTTTCAGCCTTTTTAAATTCTTCCACAAATGCATCCAGATCACTAATGTTATCCGGTAAAGGTTTAAGCTTATTTAATTTTTTTTCCAGTTGTTTTTTACGTCCTGTTATTCCGGCTAATTCTTCTTCCATCAATTGATCTAGGGTTTCATAGGCATTTACATAATCATCTATTTTCCTGGTTATTTGAGTTATGTTTTCATTTAGTTCTTTTTTCTTTACCTCGCCCATAACCCTTTCTTTCGCTACATCCACAAGAGGTCTCTCGCACTTAATATTACCAAGCTTCTTTATTTCTAATTCCAATTTCTCAAAACTATCTTTATCCAGTTCTGTCTTTATATTCTTTTGAGCATTTTGAAAATCGTTTTTTATATCCGCATATACCTTATGTAATTTTTTAGCTTCTGTTAACGATGTCACTTTTTTCTTATCCAACAGGTTCTTGAGCTTAGTGTTCGCGTTATTGAGACTTTCTTCAATTTTTTTAAAACCACTTGAACTGGATTCAATTTCCATTTCCCAATCAGGATGAGACATCGTAATACGTCTGGAAGCTTTTAGTTGGATTACCTGGTCCTTGTTTAATTTTTGCTGCTTTTTATTCGAAAAGTCCTGCTGAACATTAATGGATGTTTCTTTTTTTGCTGTAAATTTAAGGGCAAGTTCTCCGGCCATTAAACCTGCATTTATTTTTTCCACATCCTGATTTGCTGCTATAATTTTATCCAGCTCATCTTCATTAAGGACCGGAGTACTGTCCATCTTTTCTTTTTTCTTATCCAGAGCTGCTTTTAATTTCTTAACACGTTCAAATTTGTCACGAAGCTCTTTATTTTTTTCGAGAAGTTTGGCGGTGTTTTCTTCTTCTATCAGTTCTTTAATATTCTGACTAAGATCAGGCAATTCCTTTTTTGATTTTTCAAGATCGCTTTCCAGTACCGGCCATTCTTTCAATGCTTTTTTACATTCGCTAAGTTCTTTGTTTAATAATTTTAATTCACTTGTCAAACCCCGGCTTTCCCGCGCATCTGTGATTATAGATTTATTTTTTTCAACATAAATTCGAAATTTTTCTATTTCATCTGCAGCTTTGTGAACCTGTTTATTTTTCCCGTCCAGTTCTGATTCATACCGGAGCGCTTCTTCCAGATCCAGTTTTACCTGCTCTTTTTTATAAAATGCCTGTGAAATTAGTCCCAGCTCTTTTTGATAGGGATTATGAATGCCTCGTCCATTTTCAGGATAGGCCTCATCCCTGTCCCATCGGGAGAATTTTTCGTTATATCTTTCCTCAATCAATTCACGTAGTTTATCCAGAGGCACACCATCTGTTTCCAGGAGGGATCGTCTCAAGATATCACCCATATTTTGAATAGTCTCCGGGTAGTCATCCCTTAGATCCGTAAGGGTTTGTGATAAGCCGGATTGGCGGGTTAACAAAACAGACTTGAATGTCCCTTCACCGGCCGGCAGCATCCGGGCCAATTTTTCTTCTATAGCGTCTTCCCCTGTAAGAATTTCTCCGCCTTCTAATTTCAAAACTGCTTCGATAGTTTCACCCCAGGTCTTAATGAGTGTAAATAACTTGCCATTATGAATAATCTCAAGTTCAACCCCGGCAGTATCTCCACCAAGAGGAATAAACGATTTCATATCCGTATCAAAACTTCTTTTATTTAGTTTTGCCGGAGTAAAAAGCACACTTAGAAGGGCATTAAAAACTGTTGATTTACCTGCTTCGTTGGGACCGAGAATTACATTAAGCCCTTTATCAAATTCAATTGATCTATTTTTAATTCCCGCGAAGGGATTGAGGAGTATTTTTTGCAATATCACTTGCGCACCTCCGCTATCAGTTCATAAGCCATTTGCAGCGTTTCCTGGTCACCTCTTTCGACCAGTTTATTAAGCAGGATATATGGAAAAGATCCTTCGCTGAATTCCTTTTGAATCCTTTCAAGCGTAATTTCTTCCATTACGCCCTCTGCATTCCAATCGAGATACAGTACCATTTCTCTTATTTTATCACGTACCTTATTCAGCTTGACCTTGTCCCCGGCCGGTATCACACCCTCTAAAATTAGACGCAGCATGGTTTTTTCATAATCAGAATTTGCATATTCGTCTGCCAGTTTTTCTATATCATCCCGGCCGGCCAGTTTCACTTTAGTTTCCAGGAAACTATTTGTACCGGTGTTAAGCGATGTTACGTTGACCTTTTTATCGTCATTAATTTCTATAATAAATGCAGATCCCTGATGACGGCAGTCAAAGCCGTCCGGCTCAGGGGTACCCGGAAAAAAGATTCTGTCCTTCGGCCCCGTCTTCTCAGGATAAGTGAGATGGGTATGACCCAGAAGCCAGGCATCCAGTCCGCACGCAGTTAAAGCTGACTTTGTCATGGGAAAGTATTTTTTATCAAAATCCGGCGAGACCCCCTCAAGACTGCCGTGAGCTATACCAATATGAAATAAGACTGCCTCGTCTTTTTGATGGTCATTAATCCATTTGATAGAATTTTTAGAAGAATGTTTGGCATCGCATGGACAAGCATAAATGTGAGCATCAACATCGTCAAGTGTCAACGAATAGACTTTTTTTTCACTCAGTATTTTCACATTATCTCCGGAACTGTCTATAAAAGTATACCAGAGGTCCTTTTGGCCTGGAGAGATGTAATCATGATTACCCGGTAAAATTAATACAGAGTTACCCTGAAACTCATTTATAATCTGAGCCGCCCTGATGATGTCCTTCTTGTCGACTTTTACTCTATTAAAAAGATCACCGGCTATTACAAAGATTCGGCATTGTTCTTTATTTGCAGTTTCCACCATATTAGCTAATGTTTGAAACCGGGCCTCAATAAGTTTTTCACGTACTTCTTCATAAGCGGCAAATTTCATTCCCAGATGTATGTCAGCTGTGTGAAATATTTTAAGAGGCATAATTTTCCCTTTATCATTTTATGTTTATACATAAAAACTTATGCAATTATTGCAGATTTTATTCTAAAAAATTATATGTTAAATCTTATAAATTAATAATCTATGTACAATTCCAAAATACACCATCATAGCTTATGAAATTTTTATGCTAAAGTTAAGTATTATAAAAATAAAAAAACCGTCCCTATTTTTATTTCAGGAACGGTTTTTCAATAACATTAAAAAATAAAAACTCTTATAATTCGCTGTATTTATTACTCAGTAACGGCTGACGCATTTCTAATAATTGTATTTGTATACTTTATCAAAGCTTTAGCATCCCTTAACCTGGCAGGAATTTGTTTTGCAAGTTTTATAAGCCGTTTAACAACCTTGCGTGCTTTTTTAATCCTTTTCCACCATTTCCTGGGAGAACACGGCTTTGCTGCTTTTCTTACCCGTTTTGCGACATATAAATGATAATTATTTACCTGTAAATAATACTTGGTCAATCTGTAAGCTCGTTGTGTAGCATTCAAAATTGCTTTGATCAGTTTCCTCTTTCTAGAAGAACCAGGCATACGGTTAACGTTTTTTTTTGCACGGTTTAAGTTTCTATCAACAGATGCAATCTTTCTTTTAAAATTTCTAACTCTCTTTTTCACACCATTAACTTTCTTTGTTAATTTTCTGACTATCTTTCTACACTTGCTTTTAATACTGGCATTAACATAGGCAGGCATTAAAAATGAAAAAGTAATTGTTAACATTAGAGCCCATTTTATAAAACTTTTTTTAAATAACATTAAATCCTCCATTTTTTATTATTCTTTCTTAGTAATTTCACTTCAATCCTGTCTTTCAAAAATAACATTCTTAAAAGTTGGGATTATTTCCTTAAAAATTTTTTAATTAGCGGACCTGCGCCATTTTTAACTGTATTTTTCGCCAGTTAAATTTATACGCAAACTGCTTAGCTTGTGCCAACATCATATTGCTAAAAGCAAAGGACAACATTCCGTAATATTTCTGCCTTTTAGTCGCGGGAAAATAAGCGATAATTGTACCGGCCTTTTTTTTGTTATTAAAAGTAATCATTGTCGCAAACCCAAACTTGCGGATAACCTTCATGATGATCCCCGCGTACCCAAAAGAATATCCAACAGGATTACCCGGAGTTTTTTGAATTTCTTTACCGACAGCAATCGAAACAATTACTTTTTTTATATCTTTCACATAGTAGCCCTGAGCTATCGACATTCCGCTTGATTTAAACATATCAGACTTTTGCGTAACTTTCTGCCTCCAACCCGGCATATTTACAAACACACTTTTGAAAGAGACATCACCCGCGAAGACAATTCCAGCGGCTAAAACAATAATACATAATGAATACAGTAACTTTCTCATTTGAACTCCTTTTGTTGATATTACGGTTGTCTGAATACAGATTAATAGCAGCCTGTCTCCAATAACACTAAAAAAATAACAGGTTTTCTGACATTAATCAATTTTTAGATACATAAATAAATGGAATTGTACTATACTCAGTGATACAATTAAATGTTATCATAACAGTTTGATTGTATACAAAGAAACTAATGATGTAATATG
>JAGLSM010000073.1 GCA_023135745.1 Spirochaetota bacterium
TGAACAAAAGTCTTTTCAAGCAGAGCTTTTCCATCCTCAGACAGCACCCTAAATCGGTAAAGGATTTTTGCCTGTAAGTTATCAAGGGAAGCGCAGGATGTAGCAAATTTAAAAACAGTATTATCCTCTATTCTGATTTGAGGACTGCAGACTTTAATATTTTTTGTGATAAGAAGCGATGAACGTGTTTCAACCTGTTTTTTTTCCTTTGAAACAAGAAATCCAATATTCCAGTTTATGTTTTGTATATTACCTGAATAGTACGGATAATAATTCGGATTTTTAATACGATACTTATTTTTAAAAACAGATATCCTATCCATCGATTTTTTTATTCCCTTGATACTGCATTTTGACAGTCCGTCAATAAAAGAAAATACCGGATAATCTTTTACAGCACCTCTTTTCGTTGGTGAGGCCGAAAAAATCATGATAGCAAAAAATAAAAAAATTGATGAAACTGATAGTATTGTAATATTTCTTATATATCTCAAAAGATTTCCTCTTAATTCCTGGGTTCTACAACAGAAAATTACAATTTTTTAATCTAAAAATCAAAAATTTATAGGTTTTTAACTCTAATTAGGGGTATTATTTGCTTCAATGAATTATGTGATTTGTATTAAACAAAAAACCGGATCGGAATAAAATATGAAAAAAACTATATTTTTTTTAACAGCTTTAATTACACTCATGACCATAATCAATACCAACCAAATCCTAGCCGATGATACGATAAGCTCCAGGAAATTCTCCAATAATAAATACAGTATTACTTCCTATCCTCTCTTTCAGGAAAGGGAAAATGATGGAGGCAACAATTCTTCAATTAACGGTTATAGATCAAATAAAGGCAGCATACCCGATTTCATCTATTTCGACCTGGAATTATTCGGAGCATCAATCTCAGCCCAGTCGGGCCTCGCCTCCGGTTTTTTTATTGACTGGTACAACGGAATGTTTATCCTTCACGCGGGTCTGCTTGGAGGTTACCTATCGACAGATTTTTTTATGCTTGAAACCGGTGTATCTATTGTTTTAAGCAGCAGCTACAGACAGAGAGTTCCGGTAAAACACATGTTTCTTATCGGAAGTGACAGCCGCTACCAGTATTATAAAGTATCCGGATCCCTTGCCAGAGCATTGGACCTAAAACTCTTTGACATTGGAATAAAATTTCTCGCGCCTCTTTATTATCAGGAAAACAATCCTGATTCAGACTCAATTATATTTGGAAAACCATTCTCAAACGTAGATGAGGTTGATTACTACGTAAATGATAAAATTCTCTATTTCGGTTATAAATTCATGGCGCTTAGAAGTGTAGCCCTAACTATCAATGAAGCCATCTGGTATATTCATGGGCTCATTGGTTTCAGCAGTAGAAAAGCTGGTATATGGGATAATAACAGTATCAATAAGCCAACCTTCACAGAAACAGAAAATACAAAAATCAGGTTTGGTTTTGAAACAGGCCTGCGATACTGGATAACTGAAATCAGAATGGGTTTTTACGATAAATACTTCTATTTTAACGCCGGTTTCCGCATAGGTTTTCAAACAGGGTTATAAACTAAAAAAAGCCGGTCCGCCGGCTTTTTTTAGTTTTAAATCCTTATGTTCAATCTTCTAATCTATTCTGTAATTCCCGGGGAAAACTTTATATCAGCCTGACCATACATATAGGTTGTAGAAGTATAATAAGGTCTTCCATTACCGCTTATATATGTTGATGATAGTATCTGAATATTCTTGTATTTGATTTTAAATTCATAATTTTCACCTCTTAATTATTTTAAATTCTTAAATTTTTTACAATAATTACACTTTTACTATAAGTGAAAAGAAATAAAAAATCAAATTTCATTGAGATTTCATTCCGATTTTTTTTAGAATACTCTTTGAAAAATCACTAATAAAAAGTAAAAAAACTTGATTTAATCCTCTTTCCATAGTCATAATCAATAAATTACTTTACAATAGAGTAGTTTTTGTATTAATTTAGTTTTCTAGAATGATATTAAAAATCAGGAATTTGGAAAATAAGGCAATATGAGTACTGAAGAATTAAAACCGGATCACGAGATCACAGAAATCTCAAAAACAGGATATGCCTTTTTAAAAAAAGGCAACCTGACAAATGCACTTGAAACCTTTCAAAAAGGTTATGAGCTTGATCCTAAAAACAGCTATATCCTGATAGGTCTTGGTGATACAATAAGAAAATCAAAGAATTTTACCAAATCAATTGAATATTACAACCAAGCCCTTGATGTTGATCCATACAACCGTTTCGCGCTTCTCGGCATAGGTGACGCATATCGAGGCCTTAAAGACAACAGAAACTGTCTTAAGGTCTGGATGAGATACATGGAAATAAATCCTTACGATTATTCAATCCTTACAAGAATTGCCGATGCCTACAAAAAACTCCATGAAAGAGAAGAAGCGATTAAGTTCTATGAAAAAGCTCTTGCCGTTAACGGCAATAATAAATTTGCACTTATGGGCATGGGCGACCTTTACTACAAAGAAAAAGACTACATTAAGACTCTATACTACTGGGAAAAACTTGTAAGTCTTGAACCAAAACTCATAAATATACTTACAATGGTTGGAAATATTCACAGAAAGAACAAAGATTTTGAAAAAGCAATCAGCTTCTATAAAAAAGCCCTGACAATAAGCGAATATAATTCTTACGCGATTTTCGGAATGGCTGATTCGATGCGTGGACAGGGAAAGCATGAACAAGCTGCTCCATACTGGCTTGAAATGATAAAGATGGACCCTGAGAATAAAAAGGTACTAACAAGAGCTGCCGACTGTTTTTTTATGCTCAAGGACTTCGATAGAGCCGAAGAATTGTATAATGATGTCTTAAGACTCAGTTATGATAAATTTGCAATTTACGGTTTATCCAAGGTTTACAGGCTTAAAAAAGAATATGACCTTGCCATCCGTAATTATAAGGGAATCCTGTTTCAGGACCCGAAAGATATTCGAACTATTCTTTTTCTCGGCGATACTATTGAAGAAATGGATGGAAGAGATGAAGCAATCAAGTTTTTTAAAGAAAAACAAAAAGAATTTGAAGGAAGCAAGGAAATAGATAACCATCTAAGCCGCCTGCTCATGTCTACATTTGAAGAAGGCACAGAACACATGCTCTAGATTAGCCTGTCGTGATTATCTATCCAGAATTATTAATTTCCGCATTAGAACCTATAATAACCTGAAACCTAAAGTCCTTGTTTAATGAAAGACTTGTATTATTTCCAATAATCGAGTTCTTAATATTTACATTATTTAATGATACATCATTTCCGATTATTGTATTAACTATAACAGAGTCCTTTATTCTGCAGTTTTTCCCAATACTTACATCAGAACCAATTTTCGAATTTTCAATTTCTACACCGTCCTGAATAAAAACTTTTTTATCTGCAGATGTATTAATTTTTTCTTCAGAAAAATCTCCCGAATTTTTTCCCAGGAGATAGGAATTTGTGTCAAGCATAGTCTCGACTGTCCCGCAATCAAGCCAATTATCAAGCAGAACAGAGTCAAAAACAGCACCTTCTGTCAGCATAACCTGGAGTGCGTCGGTAAGCTGAATTTCTCCTCCGGCGCCTCTCATATCATTTTGTACATTATTATTAAGCGCCTTAAACAGCATTGTACTTTCCCTTATATAGTATATTCCTACTATTGCAAGGTTTGTGGCGGCTGTTTCAGGTTTCTCAAGAAATCCGCAAATTTTTTCTTCATCATTGAATTCTACAATTCCAAAACGCCGGATATCTTCTACGGGGTTTACACAAATAACATTATCCGGATTACTTACTACCAGTTGAAGATCTACCTCAAACAACGTGTCGCCGAGAACTATCAAAACAGGCTCGTCAGGACCTACATAAGGCGATGCCAATGATATTGCGTGACCAAGTCCACGGTACTCATCCTGAACTATAAATCTACTGGCGCAGGAATAATTTTCCCTGACATATTCTTCAATATCATTACCAAGGTAACCGGTAACAAAAATAATTTCAGACGGATTCAGTTCTAAAAGAGGCTGAAGCAGATAATCAATTACAAGCTTTCCGGCAACAGGCAGCAGAACCTTTGGAATTGAGTAGGTCAGCGGACGCAGTCTTGTGCCCTTCCCTGCTACAGGGATGATGATTTTCATAAAAACCTCAAAGCGCTCTTATTATTACAGTTTTTTTACTTATCTCAGTCATAGAGTTAATTTGATCAACAGCAGAAACAATATCACTTTCTTTTGCTTCATGAGTCATCATTAAAAGCGGAACAGAAGACTGATCATCAGATTCTTTTTGAATTACGCTTGCAATACTGATTCTGTGATCACCAAGAATCCCGGTTATTTTTGAAAGAACGCCCAACTTATCAGCTGTTGTAAAATGCAGATAATACCTGTTCTGTGTATCTCCAAAAGGTATGAAATTCCGTTCTTTGGACCCCGGGCTTATAAACGGAGCTATTTTCACATGATCTCTCATCTTGATACCAATATCAACAATATCAGCAACAACCGCGGAGGCTGTCGGAAATGATCCGGCCCCCCTTCCCGTAAACATGGCATCTCCCAGATAATCGCTTCGAACAAAGACGGCATTAAATTCGTTTCTAATTCCCGCTAATTGATTATCCATGGGTACAAGCATCGGATGAACTCTTGCTTCAATACCGTCTTTACCACGGTCTTTAGCAATAGCAATGAGCTTCACAACATAACCAAGCTCCTCAGCATACTTAACATCATTTAAGTTAATCCTGTCAATACCTTCAACATAAACATTTGACATAAGCACCGGAGTATTAAAAGCAAGGGCTGCCAGAATTGCTATCTTATGAGACGCGTCTCCGCCGTTAACATCAAGGGTCGGATCTGCTTCAGCCAGTCCAAGCTCCTGAGCCTTTTTCAAAGCCTCATCAAATGTTTTGCCTTCCTCTGTCATCTTAGTCATGATATAATTCGATGTGCCATTAATAATACCCCGTATTTCCTGAATATTATTGCCAACTAAAGCCTCTTTAATTGACTTGATTATTGGAATACCTCCGGCGACACTTGCCTCTATGCCGACAGCCAGCCCTTTTTCAGCAGCAAGTGTATAAATTTCAGGTCCGGATTTGGCAAATAGAGCCTTATTCGCGGAGACAATATGCCTGCTTTTTTTTAACGATTCCTTAACGAGTTTTAAGGGATAATCAATTCCGCCAACGAGTTCTATAACGATATCAATATCACTGTCGTTTACAAGCTCAATACCGTCAGTGTATTTTTTTATTCCATCGAGATTTACTCCTCTATCAGAAGAAAAATCAAGATCAGCAACAGCATGTATAATAAGGTTTATACCTGTTTTTTCAAAAATAACCTTACTGTTCTTTGCGACAAGATCTACCACTCCCGAACCAATTGTTCCAAAACCAACAACTCCAATACGTATATCCATAATTAAACCTCAGAACTAAAAAGTATATTCAAATGACAGTAAAAACCTTTCAAACCGGTTAGTCCTTGTAAAAATATCAAAGATGAGAGAATCCTGCAAGGTAAAATCAATTTTAAAAGAATTAGATGTATAACCGCCTATCCCAAGAGTAATAACAGGCTGAGATTCTATCCCCGAAGAAGATGCATTCGCGAGAGTCATAAAACCAAATCTGAACTGTGCCCCCGACGGTTTATGCAGAAACTGAAATCCTATGTGAGGATGTAAATTTTTAAATAAACCTGTATCCAGGTCAGGGTTTAAAACTATACCCTCTGCTTTATAACGAATAGATGAAATACCCTGATATTCCAGATCAATGGACAATATTGAAGTCTGAGTTATCCTTATAGAAACACCCATTTGTGCAGACCAGGGAAGGGTCTCATCAACATTTGTATCACCTCTAAGCAGATCCCATTGAAGATTTATAGAAGAACGGACAATCATTCCCGCTTTTACTTTATCGCTGAGTTGATATATAAATCCAATCTGCCAGAAATATCCGGTTGCCCAGTTTGACTTCTGTGAACCTACAGCAAGTCCTAAATTAATACCCATGGCAAATCGTTCAAACAATCTGTATGAATATGAGACTCCTGTCCCGTAAACAGTATATGACTCATTGAGGCTTTTAAAAAGAGTCTGAATAAAAATACCTGCCGTCATTTTGTTTTTCTTAATCGGAACTGCATATGCCAGGAGAGGAAAAAGTTCCCACTCCACCTGTAATTTTGTATTAATAAGCCGCTGTACCTTAAGGATGGAATACATTTGATATGAAAAAGTAGGTTTTTCTATCTGAAAGAGTCCTGCCGGGTTGGAATAAAAAGCACCCATATCATCGGACAGAGATACATTTGCTCCGCCAATTCCAAGCCCCTTGGTACCGACAGAAAAAAAATCATAAGCAACCCAATCCGCTTTTATTACCATAGGTATCAGTAAAAAAAACAGAAGGATGTAAGCTTTTCGAATATTATTCATCCCTGTTTGGAGTAATCAAACCCGCCGCAATAACAACTAAACCAAGAATCAGAAGAAATGGCGCGAGAAAGCCGAAAAATCCATGATAACTCCTGCCGACCTGTGCCAATACAAAGAAACCGAGAAAAAAACAAATGATCCCCGAAAAAACTATAATCCAGTTTCTTTTTTTTATTGCTCCGCTTTTATCTTCAGTCATAACAGACTCCATATCAGTTTTATTTAAAAAATCACTATTTTGATTAATAATAATCAGTATTTTACATCAATACAATAAATATGCTTGCTGTCTTTTAATATAACAATAAGGTTCCTCTATTAATTTAATTTATCCTAATGTGTCTGGATTGTGGTTAGAAATAGCAGAATATAATTTAGCTGATAATGCTCCCCTTCCATTTGAGGGAAGGGGCTGGGGGTTAGGTCAAAGGTTGAAAACGAATTTTGATTTACCTAAAATAAAAATCACACCAATAAATATGCAGCAATCAATTCAATTATCCTATTTTCTAATCTTGAAGGTCTTAAGGGTTTGTTCAAATTTTTTATAGGCATCTACATAATATCCATCCAATGCCGTAAAAATAAATCGATATTGAATTCCCTTGTACGCAAGAACTATAACAACACCAAGATACGTAACGCCCTTGGTTGTTATAAATCCTATCTCCTGTTTATATCCGGGAATTTTAAGATCATTAAAAACCCTCTGTCTTAATATCCACATTCTTGAAGATTGGCTTTTAATTCTGCTGTCTATTGTATCAACCGAATGTCTTATCCCTCCATGTTCCTTATATGCCGAAAAGCTCATAACCGCTAAATCCTTTGTATTCACGTACTCTACCAAACCATCCTTAAGAACTGAAGTCCGGATGATAGAATTGCCATGCCAGCCGCCGCCTTTAACAGTAAAAGAACATCTATATTTTGAGCTGCTGTAATTTATTCCTACAGATTTAGCAAAGGAAAGAGCATGTAAGAAACAGATGATTACACTATAAAGTATTAATCTTTTCATTTGCGGTTCCTCTTCATTAATATCAATTTTATAAGATCAGTTTCCAAAAAACAGAAGACGTGTTTCTCCGTACTTCTCACTTCTAAACAGATTAAAATTTTTTAAGCCCGGATTACTCTCACGTGCAGACTGTTCATAAATTATTACACCATTCTCCGAGATAATACCACAGTTTAAAGACTCTTCCAAGAGTTTTTTATCTGCTTCAGAATAATAAGGTGGATCAATGAAAATAAAATCGAACGGCTTCATATTTTTTTTATAAAAACTATTGAGATATTTAATTGCAGTAATTGATTCAACAATCCCGGTTACTTTAAAGTTTATTAGATTTTTCCTTATTATTCCAGATGCTCTTAAATCCTTTTCAACAAAAACAGCCGACTTTGCCCCTCTTGAAAGTGCCTCAATTCCAATAGCTCCTGATCCGGCATATAAATCAAGACAGGAAAATCCATTCATCGGACCAAGAATATTAAACAGTGACTCTCTTACCCGATCAGTAGTTGGTCTGAGTCCTGTTTTTGGAACAATCAGCTTCCGTCCTTTT
>JAGLSM010000074.1 GCA_023135745.1 Spirochaetota bacterium
ATGCATTCATCACAAAACGAGCAGGATAACCGCAACTATGCTAAAGCTGCCAAACTTCCAATGCTGGAACCTTCAGACTCCCAGGAAGCCAAGGATTTTACAAAACTTGCTTTTAATATCAGCGAAAAGTTTGATACTCCGGTTTTTATTCGGCCCACTACACGTATATCCCATTCCAAGACTGTAGTTACTCCGGCATCCAAAGTGGATAAGGGTAATGCAGAAATCGGGTTTGACCATGATATAAAAAAATATGTTATGATTCCCGCTTTTGCCCGTGAGAGACATAAGGTCGTGGAAAAACGGCTTATCGAGCTTCGTGAATACGCGGAAACTCTTGAAATAAACCGTATTGAAGAGGGTTCCTCCGATATCGGTTTTATTACCTCAGGTATGCCGTATACATACCTGAAGGAAGTGTTTCCTGATGCTTCAATATTAAAGCTTGGTATGGTTTATCCTTTTCCTGAAAAAATGATAAGAGAGTTCGCGAAAAAAGTTAAAAAACTATATGTGATAGAAGAACTTGATCCTTTTTTTGAGGAATACATTCTCAGCCTGGGAATTACAGTGGAAGGTAAAAAACTGTTTCCTATAACCGGTGAACTTGATCCTGATATAATCAAGCATGCTGTAAATAAAAATGCCAAAGATAAATCCATTAAGATTTCTATTAATATTCCGCCAAGACCTCCCGCGCTTTGTCCCGGCTGTCCGCACCATACTGTTTTTACAATATTGAAGGAACGCAATATGATTGTTACCGGGGACATAGGCTGTTACACTCTGGGTGTATTGCCGCCGTTTTCCTCCATGGATACCTGTGTTGACATGGGCGCCAGTATTACCGTGTCGCAGGGTATAGAAATAGCAATGGGTAAGAATTACCAGCACGATACTGTGGCTGTTATCGGTGATTCCACCTTTGCTCATTCCGGTATCACAGGACTCTTAAATGCCGCATACAATAAAAGACATTCCCTGATTATTGTGCTTGATAACGGGACTACTGCCATGACCGGTATGCAGCCCAACCCTCTTTCCGGAGAACTGATCACCGGTGAAACGGCGCTTGCCCTTGATTATGAAAAACTGGGTCAAGCTGTTGGTATTGATGACAGCAATATCAGAATTGTAAATGCTTTTAAAAAAGGAGATGTTGAAGAGGCAATCAACTCTCTTCTGGATACAAAAAAGCTTTCCCTAATGGTTATTAAAGGACCTTGTATTATTGATATACGCAAAAAAAAGAAAAAAGCGAAAAAGGATTAAACCATGAGTAAGATAAAAAACGTATTAATGGTAGGAGTCGGCGGGCAGGGTATAATTCTTTCTAGTGATATATTTGCTCAGGCAGCTTTAAATGCCGGTTTTGATGTTAAAAAAAGTGAAATACATGGAATGAGCCAACGGGGCGGTTCTGTATTCAGTCATATTCGTTTTGGTGAAAAAGTGTTTTCACCTGTTATTCCCAAAGGTGAAGCTGATATTATAGTTGCAGCCGAAGAGATGGAGATCCTGCGCTGGGCAGCCTATGCGTCATCAGATACAAAAGCCGTTATAAGTCAGCATCGTATTCTGCCAACAGGAGTAGAGACATATCCGGAAGATATCAGACCGGCAATAGATAAGCATTTCGCGGATAATATTAAAGTTGATGTAGAAATGGTTAAAGAAAAAACAGGAAATATGAAATTTCTCAATGTTGTTTTAATGGGAATTATTTCAAACTTCCTTGACCTTCCGCATGACGCGTGGCAAAATGCTATAAATGATTTGGTTCCAAAAGGTACATATGATAAAAACATGGAAGCTTTTGCCCTGGGCAAGAGCCTTGCATAGGAGGACTTGAAAAATGATTTGGGATAAAAAACATGAAACAATGCCCAATGATGACCTGCGGGCACTGCAGAGCCAGCGCCTCAAGGATGTTGTTTCAAGAGTTTACAACAATGTTCCTTTTTATAAGAAAAAAATGGATGAGCTTGGTGTAAAACCGGAAGATATTAAAAGTATCGATGATATAGTCAAACTCCCCTTTACAACCAAGGAAGATATGCGGGAAGTTTTTCCATACGGACTTCTTGCAACCGAAATGGAAAACATTGTGGAGATTCATACATCTTCCGGAACTACGGGAAAGCCGGTTGTAGATGCCTATACGCAGGGTGATATCGATGTCTGGTCAGAAGTCATGGCACGTACTATGTCCATGGGTGATGTCGGCAAAAATGACATAGTTCAGAATGCTTACGGCTATGGATTATTTACCGGCGGACTTGGTGTTCATTATGGTGCCCGGAAAATTGGTGCGAATATCATTCCAATTTCCGGGGGAAATACCAAACGGCAATTAAAGGTACTACAGGATTTTAAATCAACCGTTATGACTTGTACTCCATCCTACTGTCTTTATCTGGCTGAATATGCCAGGGAAAACGGGATAGATTTTAAGGATCTTCCGGTTCGGGTAGGTTTTTTTGGAGCTGAACCCTGGAGTGAAAATATGCGCAAGGAAATTGAGGCCAAGCTCCACCTCAAAGCCTATGATATCTATGGTCTCACAGAAATTATTGGACCCGGGGTTGCTGCCGAATGTGAACATCAGAATGGTCTGCATATATTTGAAGATCATTTTTACCCTGAAATCATTAATCCGGAAACAGGAGAACAGCTCAAAGACGGTGAAAAGGGTGAGCTTGTAATCACTACCCTTACGAAAGAAGGTACTCCTATACTCCGTTACCGTATCCGCGATATTACCTTCCTAATGCCGGAAGCCTGTAAGTGCGGACGAAGTTTTCGAAGGATGCACCGTCTTATGGGCCGCACCGATGATATGCTGATTATCAGAGGTGTTAATGTCTTCCCTTCACAGATAGAGCAGATACTGTTCCGCATGGAGGGGATAGAACCTCATTACCAACTGGTGGTGTCACGGGATGGACAGCTTGACAGTCTGGAAGTACAGGTTGAGATGAATGAGCGCATTTTTTCAGACGAGATCAAAAAACTTGAAGAAATGGAAAAAGCGATTGCAAAAGAAATTGCATATGAATTGGCGGTACATGCCACAGTCAAGCTGGTAGAACCAAAAAGTATTGCCCGCAGTGAAGGTAAGGCAAAACGTGTTATTGATAACCGTAATATTTAAGGAGGCTAATAATGTCTATTAAACAAATATCCATTTTTCTGGAAAACAAAGCAGGCAGACTCTATGAAGTATCTTCAGCTCTTGGCGATGCAAACATAGATATCCACGCTCTATCCCTGGCAGACACCTCGGATTTTGGTATCCTGCGATTAATCGTAAACCAGCCTGAAAAAGCATCGACTACCCTGAAGGAAAAAGGGTTTACAGTCGGCATTACCGAGGTTATTGCTGTTGAAGTTGAAGATAAACCGGGCGGTTTCGCGAAAGTCATGAAAATTATGCAGGACGCGAAGATTAACATCGAATACATGTATGCTTTTGTGGAAAAAACAAAGGATAATGCTATTGTTATTTTTCGTGTTGATAATATTGAAACTGCAATAAATACTCTGGAGAAGAAAGGTCTGCACATCCTCAGGGAAGCAGAAGTATTAGACCTGTAAGCCTTCCTCATACATTTACAGTCTGTTTTCTGTGAAGAAGACAGGCTTTTTTTTAGGAGCAGATAATGGAACTGGAAAAAATACAAGCACACTTGAATAACCATGATCAATATGCCCGGCATTCAAATATGAAGATAACAGAAATAAGAGAAGGGTATGCGGCTGCGGAAATGACAGTAGCTGATCACCATCTCAATAGTGTGAATACTGTTCATGGCGGTGCTGTCTTTACACTGGCTGACTTCGCTTTTGCCTGCGCTGCCAACTCATATGGTGTTGTGTCAGTCAGCATACAGGCCGATATTACTATGCATCGTCCTGCCTTCGCGGGCAAAATCAGCGCTATCGCTACAGAAATTTCCCGGGGAAAGACCATTGCCAGTTATGTAGTCAAAGTAACCAACGAACAGGAAAAACTGCTGGCCACATTTAACGGTACAGTTTTTATAAAAAACGAACCTCTTGAGAAGTATTTTAAATAAATAAAAATAATTTATAGATTAAAAAAACAAGTAGATACTTGCTAAAAGAAATTAAAATTTGTATTTTTTTGGAAATGAAAGCACTTTCCTTTTTCAAATCCAAAGTATTCATATTCATTGCCCTCTTATGTTTAGTTATTGGCCTCATAACAGTTTTTATAATTAATACATATATTAAAAATTTCAGCCGGCCATTTATCGTTACTATGGAGAAATGTCCCCAAGCTCAGGCGGCCATTGTATTAGGTGCAGCTGTTTGGCAGAATAAATACTTAAGTCATATACTGCAGGATCGCATGGATACAGCCATCAGTTTGTATAAAATGGGCAAGGTCAAAAAACTACTATTATCCGGAGATCATGGAAAGAAATACTATGATGAAGTAAATAATATGCTTCGTTATGCTTTACAGTATGGTATTATACCGAAGGATTTTTTCCTGGATCATGCCGGATTCCGCACCTATGATACTATGTATAGAGCCAGAGATGTTTTTAAGATAAAATCTGCCATCATTGTAACACAGAAGTTTCATTTAGCCCGCGCGGTTTATATTGCCAGGAAGTTAGGTATTCAGGCTATTGGGATTACTGCAGATAAAAGGTTGTACCAAAATATAAGCTTATATAAATTCAGGGAATTTTTTGCCCGGTTAAAAGCCTATTGGCAGGCAGGGATCATAAAACCCAAACCGAAATTTCTGGGTAAGGTTATTCCGATAACCGGAGACGGGCGCCTTAGTCATGATGAATAATTGAATTTCTTTAAACAAAATAGCCATACAATTATGATACATTGCATGGCTATTTGAAATTCTAGACGTATAAATTATACCTTATTTAAGGTCTTTAGCCAATTTCATGATAAGACCAAACATTTTCATTCCATAAACTTTTGTTTGACTTTTTATCTCTTTTTTTATTTCATCAAGAATTGGCTGGGCTCCGTCAATTGTTAACAGTTTCATTTCTATAGCTTTTCGTTGGGTTTTAAAAGATCTATCATCTTTTTTGAGGTTTTTGAATTTCATCATTAATGCGAGACGGCCGTCTTTATCCAGGGTTACGCCTTTTTCCAAAATAGCGACAAGTGTTTTTACAGAAGCTAATGAGGCATCAATTAATTTTTGTTTGCTGGCTTTAAGATCGTCTAAAGTTTTAATACTTTTCATAATATTCAGCATAGCTTTTTGCTGTTCAACAACCTTGCTCAGATCGCCGGCTTTGCTTGTGTCACTTTCGGATTTGCATGCTCCGATCATTGTAATCAGACTTAGAATCACTAAAATACTTACTAGTTTTTTCATTATTTCTCCAATCTTATTTAGGTTCCTATGAATTTAGTTTGCTTAGCATAGATTTTAATTAAGGATGTGTCAAGAATTTAGTTATGCTTTGATGTCTATTTAAGAAAGAGAATCCATACAGCTCCTTTATCAAACCCGCCATCATCATCACTATATGCTCCAACTGCAATATCAGTTATTCCATCACTGTCAAGATCGCCAATAGATGCCACTGAAACTCCAAAACAATCGCTATTATCAAGAATTCCGGTAAATCCACCGTGAGTGGCGCTGATTTTCTGATGCGATTTTACTGTGCCGTCAGTATTAAGAAGTAATATCCATACCGCGCCTCTATTACTTCCCCCATCATCATCACCGTATGCGCCTACAACAATATCAGTTATTCCATCTCCATTAAAATCATTAATAGACGTCACTGAAATTCCAAAAGTATCATAATCATTAAGAGTTCCGGTAAAATTACCCTGAGTATCGCTTATCTTTTGATGAGATTTTACTGTGCCGTCAGCATTAAGAAACAATATCCATACTGCGCCTCTATCACTGCCTCCACCATCATCACCATATGTGCCTACAGCAATATCATTTATTCCATCGCCATCAAGGTCGCCAATTGATGTTATTGAGCTTCCAAAAACATCATTAAAATTGAGAAGACCGGTAAATCCACCCTGAGTGTCGCTGATCTTCTGATGCGATTTTACTGTGCCGTCAGCATTAAGAAATAATATCCATACCGCGCCTTTATCAGAGCCACCATCATCATCACCATTTGCGCCTACAGCAATATCATTTATTCCATCTCCATTTAGATCTCCAATAGATGTTACTGAGCTTCCAAAATAATCCATGGAATCAAGAATACCGGTAAAATTACCATGAGTATCACTTATCTTTTGTTGGAATTTTACTGTGCCGTCAGCATTAAGAAACAATATCCATACCGCGCCTTTATAAGTGCCTCCATCATTATCACCATCAGTTTCTACCGCAATATCATTTATTCCATTGCCATCAAGGTCGCCAATACATGCTACTGAAGGGTTTTGAAAAGTGGCATTATTAAATCCGCCATTTGTTTCACTTATTTTTTGATGCGTTAATACTGTTCCATCTGTATTAAGAAATAGTATCCACAAAGCCGGATAATTATTAGTGCCTCTGGAAAGGACTACTGCAATATCCATTACGCCATCACTATTAAGATCGCCAATAGGCGCTATTGAAGCTCCAAAATGATCATAAATATCAAGGTTCCCTGTAAAACCACCTTCAGTATCACTAATTTTTTGATATGATTTTATTATGTCACTTGAACTTGATGAGCTGGATGAAGTTGACGAACTTGAATTACTTGATCCGGTAACAGTAAAATCAAATCCGGTACAGCCGAGCCTGTTGTCTTTCATACCCACTACATCCAATCTATACTGCCCCGGTGTTAAAGTATTACTAACAACGTAGTACATAGAATTTGTAGCGCCGGCAATGGGCTGAGCATTTAAATACCATACAAAGTTTACATTTGTTTCATTTTGAACTGTCGCGGTAACAAACATATTTTGATTTTCAGAAAGAATTTCCTGATGACCGCTCAAGTTTATTATAAGAGGATCCTGCAGATGCTGTTCAATTGTAATGATGCTGCCGCCTGTGCCCTGCTGCAGTAAATAATCACCAATCGTAGTCTGCCCTGCCAGGATTCTTACTGTTTCTACCCTGTACCATACACCATCACCGCCATCTTTTAACTGCATAATTAATGTATAATACCCGGTTGTTATTGAACTATTTGCATATGACGCGGTATTGCCTGAAATAGAGAAAACAAGGGGCTGTGTGGCGCCATTGGTTGATATCAGCGTTGCTTCCATTACAGGGTTATCAACCTGTACTAACCAGGTAACTGAAAGACTGAGTGAACCTGTGCCATCTATGGGAAAAACATCAATAGTAACCGATGTAGTCTGTTCCTCTGTTACAGTAAGAACAGCGTCTCCGCTTAATATATTTGTTCCGCCTGCATTTTTGCCATACACTATGACAGACCATGAGCCCGGTGCCAGATCATTTACAGTTACAACATTTGATACTACATTTGACAGGGAAAAGGCCGCGCTCCCCGGTCCCGGGCCATTAATGTCATAGTATACGACATTCATATTAATATCCGGATCGAGATTCCGCGAACCAAGTATTTCAGAAAGATTCAGCACTAATGAGCCTGTATTCTTTTTCTCATATTCACTGCATGATATAAAAGTGAAAAAAAATATTACCAGGCAAATACACATGAAATATTTTTTAAATTGTTTTTGCATTTTTTCCTCCAGAAAATTAATAATCATCCACTGCCCCCTCTTTGAGGCTGTTGATAAATCAGCCACTTAAAAATATAGGGGAAACTTTTGCTTAAGACAACTCATTATATCCCACGTAATGAGTGTCCTCCCTCTCTTTTTCAAAGAGAGGGAGGAACTGCCCCTGAGCTTCATCAGGAGTGGGTGAATTTGGAGCTGTGAACCCCCCTGCGCGCAGTCGAAGGGTTAGTCACTCCTTACGGGGCAGACATACCTGCCCTATTTTTATACACTAACACTCTATTAGTTACCTAAATAAAACACATATGCTGAGCCGGAATCTGTTCCATTATCATCATCTT
>JAGLSM010000075.1 GCA_023135745.1 Spirochaetota bacterium
AAAAGAAATTAATTTCATCTTTATCTCGATCAACCTTGATTTATAATTTTGCCAAAAAAGTTTATGATTTATATGAGGATAGAGAAAAGGTTCTTTTTCTCTGGAATGAATGTGTCTCACAGTTCAACAACACACTTGAAAATGATAATATTTATTTAGGAGATGATGTAAGAAAAGATGGATTTGAAATTCTGGAAATAGCAACAAGATGTTTTATAAATATACATGGAATTGAAAATATATATGCATCTTTTATTGAAAACTATTCGCAGATATTTAATGAATTATCGGCACGATTACAGTCGCTATTCTTCCGAAAAAAAAGTTATAGTGAATGGAGCAACCATATCACCAAATCACTTTTACTCTTTTATTTAGGGTATAATTTATTAATTCTTGAAAAAGAAATCAATGATACTTATAGTGAAAAACTCGAGGAACATCTATTAGAAAAACTTGAATCCATGGTTTTCTGGGAATTAAATAAATGGCAGGATTTCTCCGGCCTAATGAGCAGGTCAGTGAATATAATATCTTTTTTTTACCAGAGTATTAAAATAGATAGGGTTGCCCCAGTCTTTAATAAAATAATTACATCAAAAAGTTCACCGGAATACATGTCTATGATGTTTATTTGTACGCTTGATAAAGAATTTGTTAATTATCAAAATAAATTACCAATATTTGCAGAAAGATTCATTGAAAATGAAACAAATATGAAAACCAGCATTTTTAATCTGATTGATTTTTGGATTTACCGTTCGTTTGAAAGCGGATTAATCGATCAGGATAAAATTAATTCAGTTATTGAACTCGCTTTGCTTAAGTGCGGCAATATTGAAGATAAATGGAAAATATATTATGAATCAATTTTACCTGCCCTGAAAGGCAATGAAGCAGATATAAATAAAATAATAAATGATCCTTTTTATGAAAATATGCGATCAATTGGATTACTAAAAGGTGGTTCTGTATGAAAAACCCAAGTATAATCAAAGAAATTTCCATTTCAGGTTTTCGAGGATTTCAGGAAAAACAAAAATTATTGTTACACCCCGGGGTAAATGTGTTTTATGGAATAAACGGAAGCGGAAAGTCCTCTTTATTACGCGCGATTAATATTATATTCTCCGAATTTTTGTCCAATTTGTTAGATATCAACAATCCTATTCCATTTATTAATCAGGATATAAACACAGAATCAAAAAAAGCTGAAGTAAAAGTTCAGTATTTATACAATAAAGAATTTGATATTTCGGCTGTTTATACAAATACTGAACCTGAAAAGTTTTCTGGAGTTAGTGAGTTAAAAAAGGGATTCTTACAATATTTAAGGGGAAACAATGATGCATCATTGCCAATCGTTGTTGCTTACCCTGTCAACAGACTGCCTTCTGATGAAATAGAAAAAGGAAAATTATATTCTAATAAATATAATTTTCTACAATTCAAAGCGTATGAAAATGCATTTAATACAATGAGGGATTTTGATTCACTAATATTATGGTTACGTCAGCGTGAAGATCTTGAAAATGAAAAGAAGATAAGTGAAGCTCCTATTATAAACGAAAGTGTCGTTACAGGTATGAAAAAAGAGGCTACTTATATTGATCCTCAACTAAGTATAGTTCGTAATGCGATTAAAAAAATAACCGGTTTTAACGAAATAAAAATAAAAAGGGAACCTTATACCCGTATAACTATTAAAAAAGAAGATCTATCTTTAGAATCTAACCAACTATCAGAAGGTGAAAAATGCTTGTTAGCCCTAATTGGTGATATCGCCTATAGAATGGTAATTTTGAATCCGGGTATGGACGAGCCTCTTCATGGGACTGGAATTGTTATGATTGATGAAATAGATCTCCATTTGCATCCCTCATGGCAAAGAATGATAATCCCCCGTTTACGCGAAACATTTCCCAATTGTCAATTTATTATTACAACACATTCTCCTCAAATTCTGAGTCACAATGAAAAAGGGAAAAACTTCCTATTTAGAAATGAGGGGAATAATATAACCATTGAAGAATCAGATTCAAGTTATGGTCTGGATTCGGGCCGTATTCTGGAAGAGCGCATGCACGTTACTGAAAGACCGTCAGAAATAAAAGAGGAAATTAAACAAATATATACGCTCATTGATAATAGTGAATTTGACCAGGTTCATCAGCAAATAAAAGAATTAAAAAATAAAATTGGTGATGATTCTGAAATTGTTAGGATGAATGCAATTTTAAACAGAAAAGAGAAACTTGGCAAATGAAGTACATAATTAAGGGAGATGAACCTCAAGAATTCGTAGAATGGAAAGCGTCAGAAAATGAAAATTGGCGACCAAAGTGGGGGAATATAGGCAATATAAAGAAACCACTACAAAATGCGTTATTAGAGGAACAGGGATTCATTTGCTGTTATTGCGAAAAAGAAATTGATAATAAAAGTAGCCATGTTGAACATATTAAGCCAAGACATGCATTTGAAAATGACCGGTTAAACTACCAAAACCTCTTATGCTCATGTGGCAGAAATCTTAATAAAAAAGAGCCGAAAACATGTGGTCATGCAAAGGAAAACTGGTATGATGATACATTATTTATTTCTCCTTTGTCATCAGATTGTGAAAGTAGATTTAAATACAGTAATAGTGGTGAAATTAAAGCATCTGGTGAAAATGACAATGCTTCAGAGGAAACAATAAAAAGACTAAATTTAAATCTTTTTAACCTTATAAAATCAAGAAAAAACGTGATTGATGTTCACATAACTGATACAAGCGATGATTTAAATGCTATTTTAGAAATGAAAGATGGGAAATATCAAGAATTTCATACCACTATTAAACAGTTTTTTAATCTTTAATAAGATTTATATCGTAATGAATCTACGTTACCCTTGACACTATCAGACACTTCATTCTATATCAAGGCAGGCTTATTTCAGCAGATATCCACAGGGGAATGGGCTTTTTATTTAAAGCAGGGTATAGATTTACCTAAATCTCGGTCTTACCCGAACAGCAGTTCTGCTAAGATACAACATATATTGTTAACTTCTATTTTTTTTACGAAAGTTTCGAATTTTCAAAAACTATTTCTGCAATTTTTTTAAATTGATTTATTGAGAGATTCTCACCTCGTTCGGAGTCTTTAATTCCAGATTGTTTAAAGATTTCATCGAGTTTTTCATCGGTTAAACCAAGTTGTGTAAGTTTTTTAAAATTATTTCTCAGAGTTTTTCTCCTGTTTGTGAAAACAGCTTTAACTATGTCAAAGAATATTTTTTCTTTTAATCCTTCAAGTGGTTTTTTATGACTCACTAATTGTATTACGCTTGAATTCACTGATGGAGGAGGGTAGAAGCTGCCTGGCGTAATATTGAAAAGGATTTTAGGTTCAGAGTAAAATCCGCAGAATATTGTAAATGAACTGTAAGATTTACAAGCCGGCGGTGAAACGATTCTGTCTGCTACTTCCTTTTGAATCGTTACTGTCATTGATTGAAGTTTGTTATTTTTCAGGAGTTTTTCAAATGCCGGAGAAGTTATGTTGTAAGGAAGATTAGAGACAACCTTAAATGATTTTTCATTTTTCAAGATTTCATCAAGATTCATTTTTAGGAAATCACCTTCTATTAAAGTGAAATTAGGATTTGATGAATAAAAACTATTAAGATGTTTATACAGACGCTTGTCTTTTTCAAAGGCGTATACGCGGGTATTTTTATCAAGAAGATACCATGTGAGAAAACCAAGTCCGGGACCAATTTCCACAATCGCGTCATTTTCTTCAATTTTTGCCGAGTCTGTAATTTTTCTCAGAATATTTCTATCGGTTAAGAAGTTTTGTCCCATGCTTTGAGATAGACTGATTTTATTGTCTTTTAAAAACTGACGTAAATTCTTTGGGGATATTATCTGGTGAGGTGTAATGTTCATATATCGATTTTCCCTTAAATATCGTTAGTAGTAAAAGATAATACAGTATAACGGCAAGTAGATTAAATTTGCCTGTTTTTATCTGTGAAAATGGAATACTTGCTGATTTTCCAATCAAATCAAAAATGAAATTAATGGAAGTATTGAATAAATTATAAAACAAATCCGGAAAAAAGCCTATCTGAAGAAAGACCGTGCAGATAATGCCGATAAAAAAAACCAGAAAAACCATTGGAACAAATATGAGGTTGTTGATTGGAGAAAGGATACTGATCCTTCCAAAAAAACCGGCAAGAATTGGTATGAGAGTCAATTGAGCCGCAATAGATACAGACAGGCCGGTTTTGATGAAACCGGGTAATTTTCTTATTAATGGAAGCTGTGAAATCTTTTTTGTAAAAAGAAGTATACCGGTTGTCGCTGCGAATGAGAGCAAAAATCCCGGTTCGTAAAGGACCTCAGGTTTTATAAGGAGAATAATTATCCCCGCGAAAGACAGCGAGTGAAAGGGTAGGGCTGTTCCGGAGAAAATCATGCCTGCTGAATAAAATAGTACCATTAGAGATGCTCTTGAAACCGACGGGCTGAATGAGCAACGGGCAGCGTATATAGGAATAACAACAAAGAGAATAATTCCTGCTCGTTTTTTACAGAGGCCTGCTTTTAGAGCAATAAATAGAAATAATCCGGCAAAAATACCTACATGCAGTCCTGATACCGCAAGGACATGAAGAATTCCCGCGGTAGTGAAATTACTCCTTACTTTTTTACTTAGTCCGCTTTTATTTCCAAACAGAAGCGCTTTAATGAGGCTTGAATTTTTATTTCCAAGAGGTTTTAAAAAACCATTAATTGATTCTTTAATATTATTGATGATCCTGTCAGAAAAGGCTCCTCTTGATATAATCAGAGTTTTTACAGGATTGTATATGATTGTGTTAAGTCCCTTTCTTTTATAGTGGTCTTTCAAATTTCTATACTTACCGTTCATTCTGATTTTTTCAAGCTCACCTGTTATCTTTAGTCTATATTTTCTATGGATTATTTTTTTTAAAGAAGGTTTATATATTATAATTGATTTTCCTTCTACTTTTTTTATCCCAAGCTTAAGAATATTTATTTTTTTTACATTGATATGAATAATCGTAGATTTTTTAGTTTGCCTGACTTTATTCACAGAGCCTTCTATCCATCTGCATATGTATACGAATGACTTGAGCCGGGCGTTATTTTTAAAATTTTCGGGTATGAGGACGATTGCAGTCATTAGAGAAACAAATATGATTGGCAGTATCCAGTACCTGACATTTCTTATCATATATTAATGACATTTTAAACTGTAATTAGTTCCATTAATTAATAATTGGCATGCTTATGACAAAGGTGCAGCCTTTATCAGGATTGTTGTAAACGTGAATATCTGAGTTCAGAGCAAGCGCTGCTTCTCTGGCTATGGATAGACCGAGTCCTGTGCCTCCGGTCTTTCTTGAGCGTGATGTGTCAATTCTGTAGAATCTTTCAAATATATGGGACTTCTCTTTTTCCGGTATACCGGGACCGTTATCTTTTATCTTTATATCTATGGTTTTGTTTTTTTCTATTGTAATATTCACCTTACCGCTTTGTCCTGAAAACTTAATAGCATTTGAAAGTATATTCAGGACTATCCTGATAAGAGTGTCTTTATCAGCCTTTACATAATACTTTGTTGTTGGTTTTTGAAAAGACAGAGATACTTTTTTTTCTGATGCAATAATTTTTATTCTTTTTATCATGTCTATGATAAATGGGACAAGCTCCAGTTTTTTAAAATTAATCGGGTTTGCCGTTATTTCAAGAAGCCATATGGATTTAAGGTCGTTGATTATCTTTTCCAATCGGTAGGTTTCTTCGAGAAGTGAATGAATTGATTCGTTATCTATTTTAAGTACTCCTTCATGCATTCCTTCAAGATGACTTTTTAGTATTGTTATTGGTGTTCTTAATTCATGCGCGATATCGGAAGTCATTTTGCTCTGTATATCTTTTTTCTGCATTAATGATGATGTCATTTGATTAAATGATGTTGAGAGTTCTTCCAGTTCAAGTACATTTTGCTTTTCTTTTACCTTAACAATCATGTCTCCCTGAGCGATCTGAAGAGTAGCCTTTACAATTTCTTCTATCGGTCTGGATATTGATTTTCCAATTCTAAAAGCAATTGTGCTGAATAAAAATACTGAAAATAATGCCGCAAGATAGAATAGCCGGCTTATATCTTTAAGAAATTGCTGATCAAGCAGGTTCAAGCTGATCTGACTTGCGGGGAATGTTACATATGCTTTGCCGAATAATTTGTCCATGAGATAAAATTTAAACTTCTTGACGACCCGCCGTCTTGCATTGAGCCGATTAGGAAAGGAATAGGATCTAAATAACCTGTACTGATTATGCCATCTCATTCCCCATTTTCTGTAGATATAATCAAATTTCTGTGTAAGAAATTCTTTTTTAACATTAAATGCTGTCTTGCCGGAAGATGACTTTATTTTTATTCCAAGCACAGGCCATTGCAGGATTGGGCGTGCGATACGTTCAACTACCCGCCAATTTCCGGTCTCATCGTATAATTCGGCAATTGTCAGGAGGATTTCCTTACTTCTTTCTATCTTTGATCTTGATACAAAATTTGTAAACCTGATTCTAACAACAATAAATACAATTCCAAACGCTATTAAAAAAATAAGAAGAGCCGATATTGCGTAGATAAGGGCAAGACGATTTCTAAGCCGTCTTAAAAATGTCATTTATCTGTTTCCAGGATAGTCAATTTATATCCGATGCCATAGACGGTTTCAAGTTTTATACAGTTATTTCCGATTTTTTTTCTAATATTTTTTATATGACTGTCAATTGTTCTCTCGTATCCGTCATATGTGTATCCCGAAACAATAGCTGTTAACTGACCGCGTTTGAATACTCTTCCCGGATGGGTCGCTAATTCAAACAGCAAATCAAATTCTGTAGCTGTCAGATTGACGGGTTTATCATTTATATTTACTGAACGGCTCCCGGGATCTATAGTGAATCCGTCAATATTAACCGGTTTCTGATCAGACGGGAGATTTTTTCCGGTTCGCTTTAAAACTGCTTTTATTCTTGCCACAACCTCTCTTGGAGAAAAGGGTTTTACTATATAATCATCCGCTCCCAGGGTAAAGCCCTGAAGCCTTTCCCATTCTTCGCCTTTTGCGGTAAGCATAATCACCGGGGTTTCTTTTTTTTCCCGTATTTTTGCCGCTATTTTTTCCCCGGGTATCCCCGGAAGCATAAGGTCCAGAAGTACCAGATCATATTCATAGTCGTTGAAGAGCTGCAGTCCCTTATCTCCGCTGTTTGCTTCTGTTATTTCATAGCCTTCACGGATCAGGTATGCTCTGAGTACAGATCTTATTTTATCTTCATCTTCTATTATAAGTATCTTTGGAAAATGCATATGGCGTCCGTTCAATAGTATTAATTTAATTTAATATTAATTTTGCAAATCTTACACGATAAATCAGTTAATTATCACCATAAAAATAAATCCGCTTAAAAAAAAACCTAAAGGCGGCAATAACATTGCCACCTTTTGGTCAGGAGGATTATGAAAAAGCTTTCATGTTCGTTTATACCCGGGTTAACAACCTCAGGCAAACTTATGATTAAATTTGCCGGTAAATTATTACCGACTATATTACTTTTCTTAATAACAGTATCCTTCATAAATGTGTAGAAATTATGGAGATATATTGATAAAAATATGTAAATTAAAAAAATGAAGCCTGTAAAAACCCTCGAATATATAGAGCAGCCGCCAAAAACTTTGGCGGCTGCTCATTAAATAGGAGGATTATGAAAAAGATTTTGCCAATTTCACCGATTGCCGGTTCTATCGGCAGCTTCATTTTGATTAATAATTTATCCTATAAATGTGGATAAATTATGCACATTTATAGCGTTTAGTGAGGATTTAATAAGGGAAGTATGTGGAGATTATTTAAGGGGGTTACGGACATGCGGTACTCAGGGAAATCGCATATGGCAAAAAAAGTATTCTTATACCCTACCTAACCCTA
>JAGLSM010000076.1 GCA_023135745.1 Spirochaetota bacterium
GCGGCGTTATAGTCTACTAAAACATACGCGTCATTAGTTGCAGTTTTATCTATAAATAGCATTTCTCCAATAGTTATAATATCACTAGTCATTGTAGACTGTATAATATTTGTCGAAATTTCAGAAGGAAGGAATACTTTTATTTTTCTAATATAGTTCCCTGTATTTCCTGTATTCTTGATTCTGAAAACCAGAAGATTTGTTATTGTTGAAGAATCAATCCTGTGAAACTGTTCTACTTCAGGATTCTCATAGGTATTTGTAAATCTCGACTGAACATCAAATTCCGCATTTACCGGAGGATATCCAAGTGTCACAACTTGAGAATTTGTAAGGAATTGAGAAGCAAGGTTTGTTGTCGACTCATTAGTCGCAAAACTTGCATTTGTTTTATTGTCTACATAAACAGGAAAATTAAGCGTATTTGTCGCGCTAATCGGTTTTGCAGCCATAAAAGTAATTTTATCATAATCGTCTATATCTACTTCCGATTCATTCCTTGAAACAATATTGGTACTTTCCTTGAAGTATTTTAACCATACAAAGTTTGTACCAAAGACATTTGTTTTTACAATATTAGCCGGATTTGTTATATGAGTACTTGTTACACTTAACGCATCAAAATTTGTAAAAATGCCTGGAACCGCAACTTTAACCTGGAATATCTTATCGCCTTTAGGTCCGTTATTGTAAACATATACTCTAAATGTATTGGTTACTATTGATGTCCATATTTCTTCGGGTTCAATATAATTCATACCGTTAGGATCCGGCGGAACAAAAGTGACAAACCATGTTTGAGAATCCTGAGTATTGGCAATATACCCTTTTCCGTTATTATTATCAGATTCAGATGTGAAATTCACTGACTGTTGAGGTTCATTCAGATTAGTGATTTTGTGGATAGCATCAAAATTAATTGAATCACTCTGCCCGTTTGAAAGAGCTCCTACCACTGAATAATCAATATTTATATAACCGGTACCTGAGACATAAACTGCCGTAGCACCTTTTGTGCTTACCAGATTTTCAATATTTGAAATTACTGTTGTAGGCACCTTGATCCTGAGAAGTTTCACATCATTGTAAGTCACGCCGTTATTCTGAACTGTATATGTCATGGAATTAGTCTTTATGGCATTTGCAAGCGTGTTTGGGAAAATATGGCACGCTACAATTGGGTCAGGAGCAGCAACGGTAACGTATTGAGAAGGATAATTCGCGTTTGTTCCGTTGGTCTGATGAGTTGTACCTGATATAAATGCCGATGCAGAAACAGTCGAATTAAACAGATAATTTGTGTTGGTAAGTCCGGCCGGAATATCCGGTGTCCCATATGTAGTAAAGGTAATCCTGTCATAACCGTTTGGCGATGGTAAAGATCCTACCGCGTCATCACTGTAAGTAAGAATTATTTGATTATTAGAAACAGCTATATTTCCAGCATCATCCTGAATTAGAAGTGACTGTACATTTGAAACAAAAAAACCTGTAGGAATATTTATTATAGCCTGAGAAACAGCAGGTTTATCGCTAACATCTTTGGTACTCAGCTCATAGGTAATATCTGCCTGCACGTCTGCCGCAGCACCTTCATTTATAATAGTTGGAGCCGATGTTATTGATGCAAACGCGTATGGCTGATCAAAGCTCTTTACAAGCATTTCTCCTGTAGCTGTTGGATCCGCCTGCTTTCTTCCGGTAGTAGGCAGGTTTGTTACTGAGAAAGTCCAGTCCCTGTATTTCTCAAGATTTGCAAAAATCTTGAAATCTTCGCCGGTTGAGTTAGCTGCAGCAGGTGTCGCAAGTGAAAACAGTATAATATTTGTTTTATTGCTTGTTGAATTTTTTATAAGACCTGTTGTATCTGAATAAAAAATAATCTTAAGAGAACCTTCCCTATTTGTAAGAACCCGGTACTGTCCTGTATTTGCAGGCATACCGGTAGTAAGTCTTGTAAGCTGAGTAAGAGAACCGTTACTATCGTAATCATTTGATACAACAACTGAACTTAAATCCCAGGAATTGGTTATATATGAAGGTTTTTCAATAACAAATTCCCCAATACCGGAATCCGTCGCGCTGAATGTGGAAACTGCTGTAATGGTATGGGTAGTTGTAGATCCGGCCAATACCTTTTTGGGAGTAATACTTGAAGTAAGGGTATTACAAACTGATCTTACAACAAAATCATCATATTGAGCTGATTGATCTTCATTTAAATAATAAAGAGCTTCATGTCCGATCATCACCTTCATATCGGTATTCCAGCCGACTGATATTTCACCAAAAAGAAAAAAAGTATTTGGTTCACCGTCAAGATATCCGTCTGCCGGATATGGATTAGGATTAAGATATATTCTAACTTTGGAACCGTCATGTGTTATTCTGATTGCAAGCGGCTGCAGGTTCGCGTTCGCGGTAGTACCGTAATGAAAGGAATTAAGCCCACCGGCATTATCATCGTATAATTTTCTCCAGTCACCTGTAGCAAAATCACCGTAACTCTCGTTAGTAGGTCCGTACGCTGTTGTAGGAAACTGCTCACTTCCATCAAAGTATCCAAGGCGGCTTGTATCTGTATTCCCTGTCCAGTTCATTTGGGCAAGTTCGACAAAATAAATAAAATTTGCCAGGTTATCCCATTCGTTTGTTACGGAAGTATCTTCCTGTGCCAGCCAAATATTTATTGCTGATTTATGATATGCGTTATCTCCCTGAAGTTCATTATTTGAATCTACATTAGCGAGGTTACGTATTATGACAAACCCGATAGGATCTTTTGCAGTTGCGCTGAAATTAGCGCCGAGAGACGAATTGGCAGGAATAAACTGACAGACCTTTCCAAGCCAAAGGTTGTTATAATCCAGTCTTCCGTTATTTGGACGGCCGTATATCCACAACTCATTATTGGAAATTGAAATAACAGACGGAGTCTGCTGATCAAAAGCATAGTATGTCGCGTTGGTAGCAAAGAAAATACCATCTCGTCCAAGAAGATAAGCATCGCTTACATTGGTTACAGTGGCAAAATTAGTCCACCCCTGCGTTCTGGCTTGAGCTACCGAATTGAACGGCTGATGATAATAGTAAGATGTTCCTATGAGCTGTTCAGATGAGAACCATAGTCCTGTAACAATGATTAGAGTCCATAGGACGATTCTCATAAGATTCATTGATATTTTGACAGTTGTTTTATCTTTTCTTTTCATAAGTTTTCTCCCGCTCCTATTATTTCAACAATAATATGGAGCCAGTAAATACCTTGTCTCCAGCCTTTATTTGGTAAAGATATACGCCTCCCCCAATATTAAATCCATTATCATCCTTACCGTCCCAGAAAACTTCTCCCTGTCTATAAGTCCCGTCCCTCTCAAAGAACTTGACCCTCTTACCCCTGAGTGTGAAAATAGATACTGTGTATTTTTCCTGTGAATCTTTAAGTGAAAAAGTTATTTTCACCTTGGATGAATTGTCCCCTCCTCTTCCGGGAGTAAATGGATTAGGAGAAGCAATTACATTATAGATTGCTTTTGCACTTGCCTCAGGATTTACAGACATAACCGAATAATAGTTATGCAGATAGCTTATTTTCGCGCTTACTATCTGTTTGTTTTTATCAACTGTTCCGCCAATTGGAATCCACTTTCTTGTTGTATCTTTCCAGTAAAAAATTGCCAGATTATCTTCTTCCCATCCTGTACCTATAGGCAGATTTAATCCGCTGGTTGTATAATGAAGCTGAATTACTGCATCTTTTGACAAACCTTCACCCACAACTTCAGTTCCGTTTTGATCCTTCAAAGTAAACTTAAAACACCCAAGCATAGATGAGTCGTTGATTTTCTTAACATAATTATTGATAAGAACATTATCTTCCTGCCAAGTATTCATATCAACAACACCAATATCTAGGGAGAACTGATCCAGAACACCTCCTGTCGGTACAGTAAACCTGGTATTAGTATCGTTATAATCCATAACTACCTGTTTATTTACTGAACTGGCGTTTAAGAGAGAATTATTAAGAGTCTGTGTTGAAAAACCAAGAATCTGGTTGCTGACAATTGTAAAATTGGTCAATGTAACCTTGAATCCCTCTGCTGTAAATCTTAACGCGTAAGTATTAGCAGGAGTATTCTCGGGAACATAATTGATTGAATAGGTGCCTCCTCCGGCTGAATCCGAATAAGTTACCAGAGATTTATTGACAAGCCCGCCGCTTCCGTCAGTTTCTTTCTGGTATGGTGTTGTTACCAGATTATTCGCGCTGTCTACAACTTCAACTTTTATAATATTCGGCAATGTTTTATCAGGATCACTTGAATCAATTTTAAAAGTTGGAAGTACTATACCGTTTATACGGCCGTATGGAGCAGGACGCAAACCAAGATTCTGATTATCCGAATTAGCAAGATCTGTATCTATTGATTCCAGAGGAAGGCCTGTTACATTAGTCTGGGTTGTCAGAACTGTGTTTGTCAGGTATGTAACATTGTTCATTTTCAGATTTGTGTTAATCAAATTAGTAATTGAATATTGAACATTAATTGTAACTATATCTGATTCGTTGAATTGTATCCTGTTTGCTCCTGAATACTCAAGAGTAATTGTATTGCTGCCTGTTGAAACTGTTACTGTAGCAAGTTTTTGACTGGTCACATTGATAGAAGAGAAGTATGTCATATCAAAATTAGTTATGACACTCCTGAATATTTCATACCCCTGTGATCTGTTCTTAATCTGGTACTGAATAGTATCATTTGTGTTTATTATATATACACTTGTGAGATTTTTGACTCCTGCCAAAACACTCAAAGGCGGATATATTATATCTACCAAATTAAATTTTCCGGTACTGAGAGTTGAAGCCGTATAACCTACCCCGTTATTATTATCTACTTCTGCCGCTATAAGCATATTGTTAGTTGCTGCACTTAATGTATAAGAAACATCAAAGTCTATTGTGTCGGTTCCTCCGGCAGGAAGTTTTGCAGAACTGTAATCTATTTCAATAACATTACTACTTACTGATACAGTGCCTCCAAAACTTGATGTAGGTGTATTTTGAATACTAAAAACTTCAGCAACAATTATTCTCGATTTATGAATTATATTACTGAGGCTTCCTGTATTGATAATCTTTACAGAAAAGTTGGTGTTAGCTGTCCCTGCAGATGGAGCTACAAATACTGAAGGTTTTGTATCCACGGCATATCCGTCTATATAGTGTTCGGACTGCACAGCCGGATGAACAAAACTAACCTGCCAGATCTTACCCGCAGCAAGTCTTGTATCGGAATAACCATTTCCATCATCAACCTTTACATTAAAGGTTACATTTGTATCTCCGTAATGAAATGGATCGGCAGCTGTAATTGTTACTGTATCACTTTGGCTTACAGCAATAGGAGAACTACCGGCCTGATAATCAAGAACTATTATATTATTAGTATTGCTTATAAAAGCACCGCCAATTTTAGTGCTTAAGCTGCTGGAAACTGTAAACCCTGCCGGAAGTGTTATTATTGCCTTTAATATATCAGCATCTCCCGTACCGTCATTCTTGATTATAATTTCATAATTGTTTTCATAATCTGTTGAATACAATCTGTTGTATACTGAATCCTTTGGTGAAAATACTTCAACGTAAGATGAAGGCGGAGTTACAATATTCATGGTTAAATAACCGGATGATAATGGAACAACTGAATTAGTCGCAATTCCATTATCAGCAAGTATTGAGAAATCCAAAGCATTTACAGTTGTATACCCGTTACTCAGGATCAATGTGAAGGAGTCATTGGATCCTATTGAAAAATTAGTATAAGTCATCGTAAATGTACCGGCATTATAAGAAACCGATGCAGAAAATGAATTACTAATTGAAGAAGCATTTAACCCGGACCGAAAATCCGCCGGAATTGTCAAATACAGTTTATTGATATTATTGCTTCCTGATCCGGTATTCGTAACGTTGAAATTCAATGTCACATTCGTTGTGGTTGTATACAGAAGTCTTGGAGAAAATTCGGCTTTAACAACAGGAGCAGGCATCTCAAAGAAGACAACATTTGTCTGTCCGCTTGAAATCTGATTAGTAAGATATTGAACCCCCGATGTCACAAAATGCGAGTCAGAATTCCATACAGCAAAGGAATTGTTTGTTGTAATTTTATCGTTTATACTGAATGTAATTGTATCTGTCTGAGTCGGAAACAGAGTATAATTTGTGTTTGTATAGAAGATTGTAATAATATTTGAATTAACATATATCTCGCTTCCCGGCACAACAGCGCTCGAAATATCAGCAACTGAATTTGTATAATACTCAGATTCAGGTATATAGATCCTTACAATATCCAGGTTATTCCCGGAAGCTCCATTATTGACTATATGAAATTCCAAAGTGCTGGTAGTAATTGTTGAATATATCGAATTTGGCTTTGCCGGTGAAATAGGATATTTTGGATTAATGTAGGCATACGATACAGCATCAGGTTTAAAATAACTGATTTTTAATGCATCACTAAACAGTTCTGTTGCGGTTTTACAGTCATTGCTGTTACTGGAGTTAGAAACCTTTACCTCCACAACATCATTGGTTATATCCGTTACATTATCATGAATTGTGAAAGTTATTGTATCAATCCCCGGTGCCGGAATATTTGTAGAATATTTATAATATTCGAGAACTATCGTATTGGAATTGGTTAAAACAGCATTATTCGCAATTATTGAAGATGTTATACTAGTTATATTCGTTATAAACACGGGAAGTTTTACTTCAACTAAATATATGTGGTTACCTAAAACTCCGGTATTTGTAATACTGAGTGTCATCTGTGAACTACTGTCGTTCTTGTTTATGCTCCTTGGACTTATCTGAGCTTGAGCTCCCGCATCAGGAAATATGAATGAGATATTGATACTCTTCCCTGATTTTTCTTCCGCGCTTCTCCATCCATATCCGTCACCGTAATCAACCCATGCCGCCCAATCAACATTAGTAGTCCCAGCCGTCCAGGTATCATCAACAGTTATTATCAATTCATCCTGAGCTCCGGCATCAAGGTCATTGGCAGTGTAATCAATTTCAAGGTAGGTTTTGCCATTAGTTGAAACAAAAGTTTCAGTAGAACCCGGCCATGGACTGTTAGGAACAAAATTGGTTACAAAAGGTGCAGGTATTAAAATTCTGACTTTAGTAATTGCTACTCCGCCTGCTTCACCGTTTTGTATTTTATATGTAAAAGTAGATTCAGTATCCGTTGTATATATCTGATTAGGTGTTGCATCAGCTTGTGCTAATTCAATTTCCGGTCTTTTTACAACACTGACATTAAAAGATGCCCCGCTGATTGCTGTGGCACTGACCGCTCCTGTACCATTATCAACACTACAGCTGAAAGGTTCATTTATCTGGTAAGAAGTAAAATCATTTTCAAAATATATGAAAATACTGTCCTCGGATGAAGCCGATAGAACCGTATTTGTATACCAGATAGTAATTTTTTTACCTATGTTATCAACTGTAATTGCTGTATTCAATTGATTTGTTACTGAAAGTATTTTATTCTGCAAAAATGCAGGAAAAGAGATGACCGCGTTTGTAAGATCATTACTCCCTGTTCCTGTATTGGTTAGAGTATAAACCAGAGTATTTGTTACAGTAGCCGTTGGACTTGTAAAAATAACATTGGGTTGTATTGCGATCTTCGCGCTTGCCGGCGGTATCTGAATACTTATAAGGTTTGTCTGACCTGCTGCCACATCGACAGTTCTCCAAACATGTTTTACGTTTGTGGCCGCTGCGGTAACAATCAAATTAGTTTCAGCCGTAATATGGTCAACCATTTTAAAAGTTATCTGGTCAACATCCCCGCCTGCCAGTGGAGATCCGGCAGCAGCATACCTTACCCTTATATAATTGGTACTTCCATCGAGAAGCACCTCATTCACATAGGTTACCGCAATCTGTGTACTTGAAGCGTC
>JAGLSM010000077.1 GCA_023135745.1 Spirochaetota bacterium
CCGGCCATTAGGATTATCATGATTATGGTTAAAATTCGTTTCATATCACACCTCCATCTCACCTAAGAACAATCTCTTTTAAATAAGAGTATACAGCATTATTAGTAAACGCACCATTTTAACTATGATTTTATTTTACTCATTAATTAATTTAAAAAAACATTGTACCCTTTATAGCCGGCAGATACGCCCAGTCTTTTCCGGATTCGGTAGTTCCGGAAGGATTTTTTATAACAAGAAAAGACGGAGTAAGGTATATGGAACCTGTAATTGAAAAACGCCAGAATAATTCCAGTGCTTTTTCAGTAACGTCATAATCATACTTTTTTGCCGTTGAAAAGCCAATACCAATATAATGAGGCGATGTTTTAACATCACCATTTCCGGAAGCAAAGGTAAATCCCGCATTAAAATGCCATAAAAATGTCCCGAATAATTGTGAAACATAGTTCTTCTTCTCGGCATGAGAAAAGGAAGAAAATAACCGTAAATTTTTTGTGAACCTCTGATTGAGCGTTACTCCCGCCGACGGTGACAGAAGATGTACACCGGATTTATCAGCATCGGAAAGGCCAAAAACAATTTTTATCTGATTCTTAAAACCAAAAAGGTAATGTGTAAAATCAAATTCAAAGGGTCCTGTATTCCTTATAAAGACGTGATAGCCACCGCTGGCAAAGGTCATTCCCGCGCGAAATGTTAGAAAATCAGTAAATCTGAAAGTCATCATGAAAGCCTGTACAGAAGGTTCACTCAATTCCTTTTCCATAAAATTCAGTGCAAGCATTCTTGTAAAATGAGCACTGATAAAAGAATACATCTCATCGAGAATAACCCCATTATTCATTATGCCGCTTCCATCCCTGTCAAAAGAGTCCAAATCCATGAGCCCTATTGATAATGAAAAAATACCGGAATCAAGTCTCATATATGCCTTGTCAACCAAGAGTGCCGTTATGATACCCGGCTGTTCTCCTGAGGTATAAGCTATATCATTAATAGGAACAAATGCCCCCGTCACTCCATGCAGACTGTTCCTTCCTCCAACATTAACCGTACCTAAAATCAATGATACAGAATCGGAAAACCTGAATTCTGTCTTAAGACGAATTCTTGCCGTTAAGGGAGACATTTTTGAAGTATCTGTGCCATTATACTGAAGAAGAGTAACAGCATCCAGATTCAGAGAGATTCTATTAAACCATTCTCCCTTGCTTTTTTGATTTTGTACCCCGTCTTCCGCAAAAATAATTGAGCCAAAGATGAAAACCAATAATATACTTAGGGTTATTTTTCTTAATTGAAACAGCATTTTATACTCCATAATTAATTAGTCGCTTTTGTATTTGTTGTTTTTATATCATTCACTGTCTTATTTGTAGATATAAGTGTATTTGTCTGTAAAGACTGAAATCCATGATTTGAAGTACAGGTATCAGTTATCTCTGTTCCGTCAATAAAATATTCAGTATATGTATTTGTACAGTTCGAATTATTAATAAGTGAAGTCTGCCTGCAGAGAGTTTTATCTACTACACCGGCAGGCCTTTTAAAATTATAATTACCAATATCCCAGAATGTGTTTTTCATAAATTCTGTCCAGATTGGTCCTGCGGAAACTCCTCCGGTTTGATTTTTCGGAAGAGGCGTTTTATCGTTATCATAACCCACCCATACAACAGCCGCGACATTTTTTACAAAACCGGCAAACCACGCGTCCCTGCCGTTATCAGATGTGCCGCTTTTTCCGGCAGCGTTTATATGAAACTGATTGACAAGCCTGGCATAGTATCCTGTACCCTTCGGAGAAAATACATCACGCATCATGTCGGTTACAATATAGACTGCCCTCGGATCAAATACGAGACTTGTTGTGCTCGAATCCTTTTTTGAAAGTTCATCGGCAAATTTCAGGGTATCAGGAAGTTTTTGAGTATTATCCGGTGATTGACTTATTGGTTTAATTGTCCTTTTAGATGTTTCAAAGTCGTAGAGGATAACTCCTTTTTTATTTATAATACGCCGTATAAAAAGAGGTTTTACCCTGTATCCTCCGGATGCAAGCGTACTGTAAATTCTGGCTCCATCAAGCGGACTAATTGCGACAGAACCTAAGGGTAGAGATAATATGGGAGGAAAACCTCTTTTGTGATAAAAAATCTTTTCAAGGCTTGCCGCGACCTTTCTCGCGCCCAGTCTATATATTGTCTCTACTGCCACAGTATTGATTGATAGAATAAGGGCCTTACGGATTGAAACATTCCCAAAATACTGCCTGTCATAGTTCTTAGGGCTCCATACCTTACCATGATCATCATACTTGCGGCGCTTATCATTTATAACAGTAGCTGCAGTTACTACCTTGTTTTCTATTGCGCTTGTATATACAATCGGTTTCATTGCTGATCCGAATTGGCGTGATGAATTAATAGCACGGTTAAGTTCATTGTCAAAGGTATAATTACGGCCGCCAATCATGGCAAGTATATATCCATTGGATGAATCAATTGAAACAAGAGCACCCTCTATAGGTTTTGAATGTTCATTGAGGTAGGACGCTCTCTTCTGATCCCATATCGCCAGTATTTGCTGTTTTTCGTCCGGTGTTGCCTTTTTAATCATTCTGCTGATTCTCTTACGGTTTTTAAACAGCCATTCTTTTATATCCTTCTGCTTTGCAAGTTCAACCCTGGCAAGCCCCCTTTGCACAGCCTTACGCGCTATTTTCTGCATGGAAGCATCAATAGTTGTATAAACCCTTAATCCGCCGCGTATTATTTCATCTTCCTTGAAATACCTTTTGAGTCTCTGCCTGATAAACTCTATGAAATATGGAGCCTTATTAACCCGCATTTTCCAAAAAGAGACATTTGGAGAAGAAAGTTTTTTTTCCAGTTCCTCCCAGAAACGTTCAAAGCCCGAACCAAGAACTGATGCCTTCGCGTAACCGAGTCTTACCATTCTGCTAAGCGCCTGAATGTGTTTTCTCTTTGCCGCGTCCTTATCATTTAAAGGAGAATAACTCTCAGGTCTTGAGAGAAGACCGGCTAAGAGCGCGCATTCATATACATCAAGAATTCTAACGGATTTATTAAAATACAGCCGTGAAGCAGCTTCAACACCCCACGCGCCATTACCAAAGTAGACAGTATTTAAATACATCAGAAGAATATCATTTTTTGAATACCTGCTCTCAAGCTCCTTGGCTCCAAAGAATTCAAATATTTTCCTGTGTATTGTCCTCTCCCTGTTGGTAAAAAGTATCTTAGCCAGCTGCTGGGTAATGGTAGACCCGCCGCCCCTGCTTCTTCCAATAAGATTGTTTATTACAGCACGTGCTGTCCTTTGAATATTTACCCCGTTATGAACATAGAATTCGGTATCTTCCATGGCAAGTATCGCACGTACAAGAAGCTTTTTTATATCCTTGAAAGGAACAACTTCTTTTTTTTCAGTCATAAACTCACCGATGAGACGGTTATACCTGTCAAAAATTCTGGTAGGTTTGCTCTGAGAAATTTTTATTTTCTTTTTTCTTCTTTCTGCGTCAATTATATACTGATGATATTTTCTGACATTGCTCAGGAGATCCTGTTTTTCCCTGCCCCATCTAAGATAGGATGTAGTAAATAAAAAACTCATGAGAATTACCGGTATCAACAGTAATCCGGCAAATACCGCCACAAGTTTTACATACCATTTAGCAACTATCAATCTTTTTAAGATTCTCATTAATTACTCTCTTTTATATCTTTGGGTTTAATATTTGTACCTGTATTTGTATTAGTTGACTGGTATCTTCCTTCAGGAAGGGTCTTTGGCTTGCTATCATTTATCTGAATAGTGTAAGGATTGCGTGAATTGGACTGATCCTTTTTCTTGGCCTTTAACATAAGATAATAGGTTGCAGGTCCTTTTAAATCCGTACTGAGATACTCTCCTTCATGAAGACCTGTTCCATCAGAACTTCTGATAGATTTTCGTTTATCATTGTATATTTTCAACAAGAGATCAATGGCAGGAACACCTGAAACCTTGATTGAAATATTCCTGTTTTCAGAAATGGTGAAGGAGTAAAAATCTGCATCGCCTCGGGGAGATATAAACCCTGTTTTTTTTCCGGTGGAAGAATCAAATACTACAGGAGTAGCCGCTCCAATTGAATCATTGGGTTCAAATTCTCCGGCACTGTTATATTCAAAAAAAGATACATTCAGAGTATACTCTTCACGCTCGCTTTGCCCATCAATGGAGTAGACCTTAATATAAAAAACTTCATCGTTTTCTTTTGTTACTATTCCTAAATTTGAAATAAATTCAGGATCGCCCTTTTTACCTGAATTATACTTTTTTAATAAGCTTCCAAATGAATTATAAACAGCTATCCCAATGTCAACATCTGTTACCCCCTTAACCCTCGCCCTTATCATATAACGTCCTGATTGAGGAATAGTAACCTTGAAATAGTCTTTGTCATTTACAGGAGTGAGAAATCCGGTTACATCTTTGTTAATGCTGACAGGATTGGAAGTCTTTACTGAATCATTGGGTTCAAGCTCATTACCTTCGGTGTATCGTGTTATAGATGTTACAAGAGTATATGGAATAGTATTATTAAAGCTGAAAATGGTTTTAGGCGCAACCTTGATATAAACAATATTTGTAGACAGTATTCCAAGTCTTTTTATTTTCTCTCCGGTATGTTCCTGATGACTGTCCGCTTCTTTAAGAAGTTTTCCATTACTGTCAAATATAGAAAGAACAAGATCAACACCCGGAACACCTGAAACTTCAACATCAAGGAAAGATTTGTTGGATACCTGAATATTGAGTTTATACCAGTCTTCTTCTATTCTGTTTCTTACCATAGGATTTAATCCGGGAGATATATAACCTTCTACACTTGAGTCAATTTCAATAGAATTTGCAATTTTTCTCGAATCATTTGGTTCGAGTTCAGAAAAATCGCTTCTGGATGATTTTTTCAGTGAAAATTTATAATCAACAGGGAGCGCGCCCATACCGCCGGGAGTCTTTTTTAAAATAAAAACATATTTACCAGGAAGAAGAGGAAGATTCGCAAATACTTCTTTTACATTGGCAGATGCCGGCCTTGGTTTTTTACCGCCTCTTTCTTCAGATGAAGCAAATCCGTCTATTATTTTTATAATCTTGTCGTCTTTGTAAATAGTCAACATCAAATCAACTAATGAGGGATGCTGAAGCTCGATAAAAAGACTGGTATTAAACCATCTTCTGTCCGGAACAACAATGCTGAAACAATCATTATCAGAGACAGAGGAAATACTCCCCTTAATAACATCTCCCGGCCTAATCTGTTGAGCTGCCCATCTGCTGTTATTTGGTTCAATCTCACTCTTGGTTGATGAACACGCAAGAAATGAAAGAATAACAACAGGAATTAAAAGGACTCTTATTTTAAACAAATGAATCCTCCAATGATATATAAAACTTACATTCAATTTATCCAGAGAAAGGCCTAAAATCAATGATTTTGGGATTCATATACATTTTTTTTAAAAAAACATGTCCCCTTTTGGTTTCTCAAACGTATAGATATGTATAAAACTAAAATGGAGAAACTAATGACACTAAGCCAAAGATACGCGATTCATACCTATGAAGAAGAAGAAAAAAGGGAATTCCTTCGTGAAATTGATGAAGAGAACGAAATATTAATTCCAAGCTATATAATTGACTAAATAAGACAGTATATCTTCCTGATTAACTACTTATTTTAAGCCTCTTTGATTATTTTTTAGGTAAGTAAAAAATAAGAAAAGAAACATATGAAAAAATTCATCGATAGGGCTCAGATTAAAGTAAGTTCGGGAAACGGAGGTCCAGGCTGCGTTGCTTTTCGAAGAGAAAAATTCGTTCCCAAAGGCGGTCCTGACGGCGGGGACGGAGGTAAAGGCGGTAATGTCACTTTTATAGCCGATATCCGTGTTAAAACACTCTATGATATTAAAAATCATCCTATATTTAAGGCAAAAAACGGAATCCCCGGAATGGGGAAAAAAAGATCCGGTTCTGACGGAGATTCTATAACTATTAAACTTCCAATCGGCACTTTAATCAAAGATAAAGAAACTAATGAAACTATAATTGACCTTAATAAAGACAGTATGCAGTTCATCGCCGCGAAGGGCGGTATCGGCGGCCGCGGAAACCAGCATTTTGCAACATCCACCAATCAAGCACCAAGATACGCACAGCCGGGATACCAGGGAGAAGAAAGAGAATACCTTCTTGAACTAAAAATAATCGCTGATGTTGGTCTTGTGGGACTCCCCAATGCCGGTAAATCAACCCTGTTAAAAGCTCTTTCCCGGGCAAACCCGAAAATAGCAGCCTATCCTTTTACAACCCTCATACCCAATCTCGGCGTTGTTAAACTCAGTGAATTTGAAACCTTTATAATTGCAGATATACCCGGAATAATAGAAGGCGCTTCAGAAGGCAAGGGTCTGGGGATGGATTTTCTCAGACATATAGAGAGAACAAGAATTCTTATTCTTATGGTTGATTTTTTCTCCGATGATCCTGAAGAAACAGAAAAAATTCTTATGAATGAACTTTCAACTTACAGTAAGAAATTAGCAGAAAAACCGATAATAAAAGTGGCAAACAAGATGGATCTCAATGAAGCACGTGAAAAAGCGGACAGCCACCCTTCTTATATTAAAATATCGGGAGCTGCTCATATCGGGCTTGATGAGCTCATCAATAAGATTCGTCATGAATTAAGCCAAGTGGATGAAGGCAATGAATAATAGACAGTCTCTTTCTAAATGCAAACGGCTTGTGATTAAAATAGGGTCAAGCCAGATAATTAAAGACGGCAGTGTACGTATAGATAAAATTAAAGATCTTGCAAGGCTGACCTCTGAATTAATGAAAAACGGAAGAGAGATAATTATAGTAACATCCGGAGCAGTCGGTGCCGGTATATCAAAAGCGAATCTTCAAGTAAAAAAAACCTTATCCATTCCGTACAAACAAGCTGCGGCTGCAATTGGTCAGACAAGTATAATGCAGGCATATGCAGCTGAATTTTCTAAAAACAAAATACATACAGGTCAAATACTGCTTACAAAACAGGTAATGGAAAACCGTGAAACATTTATCAACGCTAAAAATACATTCAATACACTGATAAAAATCGGCGCTGTGCCAATAGTAAATGAAAACGATACGGTTGCAGTTGATGAATTAAAAGTGGGTGATAATGATAAAATGGCGGCAATGGTTTCCCAACTCACCGAAGCTGATCTATTGATAATACTGTCTGATATTGACGGATTTTACAGGGATTATAAAAACATTGAAAAACGTGAATTAATTTCAACGGTTAGTGAAATAAATGAAGAACTTAAAGAAATGGCGGGAAGCGAAAACAGCCACATATCAACAGGCGGAATGATTACAAAACTTGAAGCTGCCGGACTTGCAATGACAGCAGGCATCCCTATGGTTCTTGCCAACGGAACGGATTTTAAAATAATCACTGATATCCTGAATGGTAATGACATCGGTACTTTATTTGTACCTAAGGATTCATCTTTAACCAATAAAAAATACTGGCTCATGCACCACCTCCAGATAAGAGGTACTGTCACACTGGATGACGGTGCCGTCGAAGCAATTAAAAATAACGGTAAATCTCTTTTACCAAAGGGTATTGTTGAAGTGAGTGGAAACTTTCATTCAGGAGAAGGAATTGAACTTACAGGTAAAGACAATGAAGTTTTTGCTATCGGTATTACCAATTACGGAAGTTCTGAAATAGAAAAAATAAAACGACAAAATTCTAAAGATATAGAAGAGATACTGGGTTATAAGTATTTCGATGAAGTGGTACACAGGGATAATCTGGTTTTGAAGGATGATAAGTAGTTCGTTTCTCGGTAGAGTAGAGAGGGACACCAC
>JAGLSM010000078.1 GCA_023135745.1 Spirochaetota bacterium
AATTTTCTATGGATTTTTTACGATAATGATGTATACTGTTAAGCAAAGAGGTGTCAGAAGCTTGAATAAACCTTCTTTGCAAGACAATCCCGATTTATTGTATCGGGGTAAAGCCAATTAAAATCAACAATTAAATTAGAATTTCTTGAAATGGGCCTGGAATCAATGTACGGGCTTGCGTGATTTGAGGAGGATGTTATGTATAAAAAGATGATATATATATCAATGGTGCTGTTACTCATCATTTTGCTTTCAGGATGCGATGTTCTTTTTGGTGGCGGAGACGATTACAGTAAATATGCTTCAAGCTCCAGTTCCGATTCAACCGGCGCGATTAATAGTGATTTGTTTAATATTCAAGCGCCGGTAAATGGGGAAAATATATACACAGCATCAACTCACTTTAAGTGGTATTATAACGGAGATACCTCAAAGGTTATGTATTATAGAATTTTTAATGAAGGTTCCATGATAGAAATTCCTAATACTGGTGGGAATTTTTTCGACCGTGAGCTTTACAACATTGTCAGCGGTCAGCAGAACTATTGGTCAATTGAAGCTGTTGACACTAACTGGAATATCCTCGCAAGATCAGAAAATTTTTCTTTTAATTGTGATGCATCGGGGGGAACTAATAATATGCCTACAGGGATCACTCCTAGTAATACCTTTAAGGATCAAATTCAAATTCTTTGGAACTCTCCATCTGATAATCCTAAAATATTCAAGATTTATGGACGGCATGACGGCAAAACATTTTTTGTTGGGATAGAAAATCCATGGAATATTTTTTTCAATCACCAGTACCTTGTTCCTGAAATGAATATTGAATATGCTGTAGTTTCTGTTGATTGGAAAGATCAAGAAAATTTAAGTGGGTGGTTCGGTGGGTCTACAGTGGGGGCTGATCGTGATTTTGCAGTACCTTTTACTGATTCATGGAGTGTTGGTCCGGATAGTACGATTTATTATAAGGTAAACGTGCCCTCGTCTCAGCAGGTTTATATTCAACTTGATATATCAGTAACTCTTCCTTTTGATGGAGAAGTTAAATTATTGCGGTCAAATGGGGAGCATGTTCGCGGTGAGGATATGTATGGTGACGGGGTAGATGAAAGTTTTGACGTTTATCTTGAAACGGGAGATTACTTTATTGTTGTGAGGAACAAAAATGCAATGAATGGGGATTATGTACTTGATGTACATTTTTAAGTTTTACCAAGGACTTAAAAACCCATAGAATTGGTAAGACATGAGTGTCTAACCACAAAAGCCCGCGTTCGCGGGCTTTTGTGGTTTAAAGTTTGATAATAGTTATACTATCTTGTATATTGAACTTAAGTAAAATTAAAACAGGGGTAGTTATATGAAAAGAATCATTATTACATGTTTAAGTATTTTTTTAATCCTTATATTATCAGGCTGTTCGGGATCAAACCCTGATCAGGGCACTACCGGTTATACTGTTACTTACGAAGGAAACGGTTCTGATGGCGGTGCGGTACCTTCGGATAGTAATAAATATGAACAGGGACAAACCGTAACGGTACAGAATAATAACGGGAATCTTGTAAAAACAGGATACACATTTACAGGTTGGAATACTGCTTCTGATGCTTCAGGTATAACCTATACAGCAGGGCAAACTTTTTCAATGGGGTCGAGCAATCTAACCTTATACGCAAAATGGGCGAACAATATTTATACTGTAACTTATAATGGTAACGGGGCAACAGGCGGCACGGAACCTTCGGATACAAATGGATACATTCAGGGGCAAATAGTCACGGTACAGAATAACATATATAATCTGACAAATACCGGGTTCACATTTACGGGCTGGAACACTGCCACAAATGGAACTGGTGCAACCTATACTTCGGCTCAGACCCTATCAATGGGCTTGAATAATGTGACCTTATATGCAAAGTGGGATGTGTTAACTGCTAGAGCCTGGACTTCTATAACAAGTTCTGCTGACGGGACAAAGTTGGCAGGTGGCAGTTGGAATAGAAATATTTACACATCTGCTGATTCAGGAGTTACATGGACAGGAAGGGATGATGATAGGTATTGGATTTCCATAGCAAGTTCTACTGACGGAAGCAAATTAGCTGCTGTGGTACAAAACGGACAAATCTATACATCGACAGATTCAGGTGTTGCCTGGACAGCAAGGTATTCAAATAAACAATGGAGTGCTATTACAAGTTCCTCTGATGGAACAAAGCTGGCTGCGTTGGCATATAATGGACAGATATATACATCTGCTGATTCGGGAGTAACATGGGCAGCAAGAGAAAATAATAGGTATTGGCGATGGTCTATTACAAGTTCTGCTGACGGGACAAAGTTGGCTGCACTGGTAGATAATGGAAAGGTTTATACATCTATTGATTCGGGAGATACATGGACAGCAAGGGATACAAATAGACAATGGCGGTCTATTACTAGCTCTGCTGACGGGACAAAGCTTGCTGCTGTGGTATGGAATGGAAAGGTTTATACATCTATTGATTCGGGAGATACATGGACAGCAAGGGATTCAAATAGACAATGGTACTCTATTACTAGTTCCTCTGACGGGACAAAGCTTGCTGCTGTGGTACAAAACGGACAGATTTATACATCGACAGATTCAGGTGCTACATGGACAGTAAGGGGATATGATAGGTATTGGTATTCTATCACAAGTTCTACTGACGGGACAAAACTTGCTGCTGTGGTATGGAATGGCCAGATTTACACATCTGCTGATTCAGGAGTTACCTGGACACCGAGGTTTTAGCAGCAGTTTCCAACCTAACCCTATCCCTTCCCTCATGCGCTATTGCAGGGAAGGGATAGGGTTAGGTATTACATACAAAATCTAAAAACGATCTTTTACACAATTTAGTTTTCATGCCTTCCCTGGAAATTTATTCTATCAGGAATGCAGGAATAATCCCTTCGTAGCCAAAAAAAAATCCGTGAAAATCCGTATTAATCCGCCAGATCAGCGTTCTATCATATTTTCATCCCACACAATTATTCACCTCCGACCCCAATTATTATTCAATATCACATCCACCTCCGACCCCAACTATCATCCCCTCATGTTCTCATGATAAATTTGACTCTTAAGGCAAAAAAGGGCATATTATTCCTCCTATGCTGAGTTTTTTCTTTAGTAAACTACGAACAAGAATTATTGGCCGGATAATCAAGGAATTTGAAACGGTAACATCCACAAATGATCTTGCCTTTGATATGGCAGTTAAGAAGGAGCCGGAAGGCGTGGTGGTTACTGCGCGTTCGCAGACTTCCGGAAAAGGGCGCAGGGGACGCAAATGGTCTTCAGAGCCCGGGATGGGGTTTTATTTTTCAGTGATTCTCCGCCCTAATATTGCTTCCGCTCATATCGGAAGGGTCTCAATTGCTGCTGCTGTTGCGGTTAACCGGGTTCTTCAAAAGAGGTACGGAGTTAATTCATTGATAAAATGGCCCAATGATATTTTAATAGACGGCAGGAAGGTTGCCGGAATTCTCATTGAAAACAAGGGTTCATTCGGCATGATAGATTTTCTTATCGCGGGAGTAGGGATTAATACAAACTGGAAGAAGATTGAAGCGTCGGGTGATTACCGTATTAAACCTGCATCACTTTCAATTGAGTCAGGCAAACAAATCGATGACGGCAAACTGCTGTGCGAATTATTAAAGGAGATGGATTCTGTTTACCGTGCTTTAAAGAAAAATAAATGGAAAAAAATCCTAATGTACGCGGTAAAAAACCAATATGCGATGGGGTCTAAGGTCTGTGTTAAAAAGGAAGACGGCACAGTTATGGATGGATTAATTATTTCCGGCATCAGTGATGACGGCGCGTTATTACTGAATGATTCCAAAGGGAATCTTATAACTATCGTTTCAGGAGATGTTACCATATGCTCATAGGAATTGACGCGGGTAATACCAATATAACAGTGGGTTTGTTTAAGGATAAAAAGGGAGATTTTACACCTGAGTACTCTTGGCGTTTTAATACAATGCCCAATTCAACGGCTGATGAAATTGCGGTTCATATAATATCTCATATTATTTTTAATAAAATTGATCCTGAATCTATAAAATACGCGATTGTTTCCAGTGTTGTCCCTGAGATAGACAGCGTATTAAAAAAGATGTTTTTAAAGACTTTTTTTATAGAAGAACCCTTATTTGTTAATCATATCCTTGATACAGGTCTGAAATATACTTATCCAATGCCGGAGGAAATTGGCGCGGACAGAATTGTAAATGCCGTGGCCGGCAATGTTCTTTATGGCGGACCTCTTATTATTATTGATTTTGGAACGGCTACGACATTCTGCTGTGTTTCAGATAATGGCGAATACATGGGGGGACAGATACTTCCGGGGGTTGGGCTTTCTCTTAACGCTTTAACCGGAAAGGCTGCCAAGCTTTCAGCTGTAAAAATTGAGAAACCCGGTTCACCGATAGGAAAAAGTACGGAGCAAAGTATCCAGGCAGGTATTTTTTATCAGACAATTGGTTCAATAGAAAAAATAACATCTCTATTAAAAGAGGGAACAGGTGCCGGAACCAAGGTGCTTGCAACAGGCGGTCTTTCTGTTTTATTTTCAGATCTATCCTGTATTGATATTATTGATTTTGATTTGACTTTAAAAGGTCTTAAAATAATTCATGACAGAAACAGATAATAGAGGTGTTTCATGAATGTCAGGATTACTCCTATTTCAGAAGATCACATCGATCAAATATTAAATATTGAAAACAATGTTCATGTTTCACCATGGTCCCGCAATTTATTTCAACAGGAAATTCACTACAAAGGTTCTGTATTTTTAGTATTTATGAAGATGGGGATAATTATCGGCTATGGAGGATTTTGGGATATGGTTGATACCGGGCATATCAGTAATATAGCCGTACATCCCGGGTTACAGGGAAAAGGAGTAGGCCGGTTTATTATGTCGGTTCTTATAAAAAGTATAGTAGATATAGGTTTAAACAGGGTAAGTCTTGAAGTTAGGTCTTCAAATAAAAGAGCCATTGATTTTTATGAAAGATTCGGGCTCATAAGAGATGGGCAGCGTCCTCATTATTATTCAAATGGGGAACAGGCATACATATACAGTATGGAAATATAGGAAATCTCAAAAGCCCGCTTGTGCGGACTTATGAGATTTCTATAGGTTATGCTGCTTCTAAAGCTTCTACAGGAGTATCGGTTTCTCTCTTTGGTCTTGGGAGAAAATCAACACTTTGCGCTACTATATCCAGGAAGTTTACACTTTTCCCATCTTCCATTTTTTTGTATTTCTGGTCGAGTCTGCCTTTGACTCTTACCGGATTGCCTTTTTTCAGATAATGATTGCAGGTCTCGGCCGTCCTTGACTAGGTTACGATATTAAAGTAGTTTACGTCCTTTATCCATTCTCCTTCTTTTTTGAAAGAATAGTTATTGGCTACAACAAAACGGCACATTGGCATACCGCTGTCTGTCTCTTTGTATTCAGGATCCTTGACAAGATTCCCTTCCAGAATAATAAAATTTAGATTCTTCATCCTTTTCTCCTTAAATGATTAAATTAAAGTCATGACTTATTCAGGTTATTTAACACAAAATATGACGAAAAAATTTCATTTTTATGTAAAAAAAATTGAATTTGTTTAAAGGGATTGTATAATTATAGCAACGGCAATTGAGGAGATAATATGGCTGATGAATTAAATGAACTCAGACAGGAACTTGATGAGCTTGAAAAAGATCTTATCGATGCCAGGCAGGATCGCAAAGAAGTAGTAGAGGCATATAACAAGGCTATTGAAGAGGGTGACAAGGAAAAGCAGGAGATAATAGAAGAAGAAATTGAAGCCCTTGATGAAGAGATTAAATGTATTCAGGATGAGATTAAGGATGTTGAAGAAGAACGCGACGAACTTGAGCGGCCTGAGTAGGCGTCGTTCCACCAACTTATAAGAAAAGTCTCATATAATAATACATCAGTTGCATAACCTGGTTTTTTGAAAAATGGTTGTTTGAGCAAATAAAACGTTGATTGCAGTAATTGGTCAAACAAGTCATCATTTGATTCTAGAAGGTTAGTTGCATACCCCTATTTTTTTGAATAATGATTGTTTGAGTAAATAAATTCTGGAATAACAAATAAATTTTGTGTCAAACAAGCAGCTTTTTTAGGTAATAAATTTAATACGAGTTTCATTTTCAAAAAAATAGGGTTATGCAACGTACTCATAAAAGATAAGAAGTATAATTTAAGTTGATAATTTACTTGTAAATAAAAAAAATGTAGAGACCTTGCATGCAAGGTCTCTACATTTTTTTTATTTACCCTTTGGGCGATATAGGATTTGAACCTATGACTTCTTGCTTGTAAGGCAAGCGCTCTAAACCAACTGAGCTAATCGCCCTTTAGTTACAGAAATCTAATCCGGCGGTGTTTTATGGTCAAGTATTTTTAAAGCTTTTTCAGTAAATCCGCGAGACCTTCTTTTTCTATCAGATCAATCGGTCTTGCGGCGGCAAACTCTTGTGCTACGGGAGAGAATTTTGTTGATGTAATACAAATTGCCCTGTTTGCGTTAACTGTTTTCATTTCTTCCTGAATTGACCTTATTAATTGTTCTGATATAGGCATATTTTCTCTTAAGATATATATAAGTCGGTTGCTTTTTTTTGTATTACGCCATTTTCCTTCCGCGTCTGTAGCAATAATTGTTACCATGTTTCCACTTTTGGATGAGAATTTTGCGATATCAAAACCCATTGACAAAACCAGATCGCGGCATATTTTTTCAAAAATCTGATTGGAAGCTGTGAGAAAATCCTTAAGATGGTCATCAGTTCTCAACTCCTGGTATATCGAAAGTTTTTCAAGGACATCGCTGTAGTTCGGTTTATAATTTGCGATTTTTTCCCATTGCTCTATCGCGGAGGAAAGATCTCTCATCTTTTCATAACATGACGCAAGATTATACCTGATTGCGAGGGTTATATTGTCTTCTTCTATAGAGTCTTTGAGTCCTTGTTCAAATTCAATGACTGCTTTATTCAGGTCATTACTCTCAAGAAAACAAAGCCCTTTCGCGAGACGTGCTTTTTGCGTAAATTCCGGATCCCGGGATGCATTGGTAAAACACTGTATTGCCTGATTATAATTATTGTTTGTTTTGTATATCATCCCGACATAATAATTTGCCTTGTACATCATTTTATCATATTGTATTGCCTGATTAAAATGAACTACAGATTCGCTTAGTTTTTTTGTATGGTAGAGTATGAGTCCTAAATAATAATGGCTTTCCGCGTGTTTGTTGTTAATGTTCAGTGACTTAAGGAAATACGCGTATGCGTTTTCAAGATAATTTCGTTCATAAAAAATTTTAGCAATCTTAAAGAATACTTCAAAGTCAGCAGGATTAATTCTTGAAATAAGAAGGAATTCTTTTTGAGCTTCTTCGAGTTGTCCGAAATGCAGAAAAATCTCCGCGAGGTAGTTTCTTACGTCTTCCTCTTTTGAATTATCACTGTACTTGTTTATTTTTGTAAGATACTTGAATTCAAGAAGGGCCTGCTCCATTTGATTTGAAAGAAAATAAGCCTTGCCCAGCAGGAAATGAGCTGTATGATTACGCTCGTTTTTTTCAAGTATTACCTGACATTCCCTTATTGCTTTTTTATACATTCCCGACTGGAGCATGGTAAATATTGAGTCGAGTTTTCTTGGACTCCATATCTGCCGTACAAAATAGATGATCAGTACAAGAAAGATTACTCCTAGAACTGCTATGTAGATGCCTGGATCCATATTCCCCTCTTTTATCACTACTATTATAAATTAAATT
>JAGLSM010000079.1 GCA_023135745.1 Spirochaetota bacterium
ATTGATGTAGCTATAGATGATTTTGGTACAGGTTATTCATCTATGGAATACCTCAGTAAATTTCCAATAGACTGTCTTAAAATTGACATGTCTTTTGTCAAGAATTTATTTAAAGATTCTAAAAATATGGCGATTACCAAGTCAATAATTGCACTTGGCTATAACCTTGGGTTAAAAATAGTCGCGGAAGGTGTTGAAACCCGGGAACAATTGGATTTCCTGGTTGAAAAAGGTTGTGATTACATTCAGGGATATTTTTTTAGTAAACCGCTTCCTGCTGCTGAGGCTCTTGAATTTTTAGAGAAAACAAATAAAGTAAAAATGGGGTAAGTTTTTATGGACAATAATCTGGGATTCAGTACTGATAGTAAGTATCTCGCGTTTTCTCTCGCAAAAAAAGAGATTAATGTCTGGAAATCGGAAGACCCGTCATATAAAAAACTCTGTGTGCTTGATGGACATAGTGATTTGGTCAGGAGTATCTGTTTCCACCCTGATGGAACTCATATGTTTAGTGCGGGTATGGATAATCGAATAAAAATATGGTCTGTTTTGGATGATCAGTTTACAGAAATTTCATCAATTGAAGCTCATCACGAAACTGTTTCGTGTATGTTGTTTACAAAAAATGGAATAAATCTTATTTCCGGAGGCTTTGATAAAATGGTTAAAGTCTGGAAATTTGAAAAAGAATCAATAACTCCATGGCAGACAATGGATGGACATAAAGGCTGGGTTACATCATTGGGAATCGGGTACGATGACAAAATCATTGTAAGCGGAAGTACGGGAGGAGAACTCATTTTCTGGAAGCTTGTTAAAAGTGACTATATCGAGATGCAGACTCTTTATGCGCATACAGGCTGGATAAATTCAATTTCAATACATCCTAAAGGTGAGTTCATTGCTTCAGCAGGAAATGACTGCAAGGTTAAAATATGGAGTATTATTGAAGACAAGTTAAGTCTGCAGGCTGAACTTACCGGGTATGGAGTGAAGGTTAATTCTATTGTTTATAATTCAAACGGTACACTCCTGGCATCAGGATCTGATGATGGAATGATAAAAGTATGGAATTGTTCAAAGGGAAATTGGATTCTTGCTCAGACAATTAAAGCTCATGAAGATAGTATATCCAGTATTTTATTTAAACCCGGCAGCAATAATCTTATCTCGATAGGGGTGGACAAGACAATAAAACTATGGAAAATGGATTTAAAGGTATAGTCGTTTTAATATTTGCAATTTGATATAAAGCGTGTACAATAAAAAAAAGGTATTTATTATGGAAGAAATAGAAAAACTATCAGAAGCGGTTGTACTTGCTGATTACACTAATACCGATGCTTTGTACGATCTTCATTCAAGACTGGGTGTAATAAAAAACTGGGGTGTTGATCACAAAAATGAGGAAATTTCGGAAACTGTAATTAAAGCTGAAAAACTGCTTGAGAAAATAATATTCAAGGATTCTGATAATCCTGAAGAATTGCTGGAAATGGTTTCGGAAAATATATCTATTCTTCAGTCTTTAATAGGATCCGATGAATTGACGGGCCCTTTTGAAGAAACAGATGATTTTACTGAAACTGCGGCTGAAACGGTAAATAATCAGGAAGATGAAGCCAATAAAGAAAATCTTGATGAAGGTATAAAATTTCCGACAAAACTTCCTGATCATATTGATCAAAATTTTTTTGTAGATTTCCTCAAAAATCAAATACTTCAACTTGAAGAATTCGAAGCTCTTATAATGGGATTGGAGCGTTTTAATGACAGCAAGCATATCGAGGGTATTCAGAGGTATATCCATACACTAAAAGGGGAATCGGCACTTTTAGAGCTTCATCATATAGAGAGTTTATGTCATGTTTCTGAGGATGCTTTAAGCAAAGTTCCCGCGCAGGGACTTGTTGAAATACTTTTTGACTTCAAAGATTGGCTTGGTTTGGCTTTTGATTATTATGCAGGAAAAAGAGAGAATGTTCCTCCTGAAAACGAACTTTATAAACGCTTTGTTTTACTTGTAGCCGGAGTGGAATTTGCAAAGGAGAAAACTAAAAATATAAAGATACTCAAAGATGAAAAGGAACAATCAAGTAATAAAGTTTCAGATAATTCTTTTTTTGAAGGTAATGAAGAACTTCTTAATGATTTTATTAATGAATCTATAGAACATCTTGAAGGTATTGATATACAGCTTTTAGAGCTTGAGACGGACTTTTCTGATGAAGAGGCTCTAAACTCGGTATTTAGAGCGTTTCATACGATAAAAGGTGTGGCCGGATATCTATCCTTGGATGATATTGCAGAATTTTCTCACCACGTTGAAGATCTGCTTCATCGTATCAGAAAGAAAACCTTTTTTCTTAATGAATCTATAATGGATATAATTTTTGATTCTGTAGATTTAATGAAGTTGATGGTAAATAATGTTAAAACAGCCCTGACTAAAGGAGTAGCTCTCAAAAGAGAAAATAAATTAAAGCCTCTTCTTAAAAGGATTGAGGCTGAGCTGAATAATGAAGCAAATGCTGTTTTTCAGCCTTCTTTTGATGCATCTTATGGTAAGAAAATAAAAATTGGAGAACTTCTGGTGGAATCGGGATTTGTTAATGAAAATGACGTTGAAAGAGCTCTGGAAGAGCAGATGTCAGGTGAGAGTGATAAAAAGCTGGGAGAACTTTTATATCAAGAGACAGAAGCATCTGCTAAGGAAATAGCCCAGACACTTCGAAACCAAAAAACGGGAATAATGAAAACATCGGGATACCGGGTATCTGAAGTTCTGCGGATAGATGCTGAAAGGTTGGATAAACTTGTTGACAGGATTGGAGAGCTTGTAATAATTGAATCGATGGTTAGTCAGACACTGAAGGATAATACGAATCAGTTTTCAGGAATGAATACTCATATGAGGCAGCTTGATAAAATAACAAGAGAGCTTCAGGAAATGAGTACTTCACTCAGGATGGTTTCGCTTAGAAGTACTTTTCAGAAAATGGCAAGACTTGTACGGGATCTTGCAAAGAAATCCGATAAAAGTGTAGAGTTTGTTATGTCCGGTGAAGATACTGAACTGGACAAAACAATGGTTGAAACGATTGGCGATCCTTTGGTGCATATGTTTCGTAATGCTGTTGATCATGGTCTGGAAAAAACTCCCGAAGACAGGCAGAAAGCGGGGAAGCCGGCGAAGGGCCGTATAGAACTAAAGGCTTACCACAAAGGTGGTAATATCTTAATAGAAGTTACGGATGATGGACGAGGGATGGATCCCGAGTATATTCTTGCAAAGGCGGTAAAGCAGGGTATTATTCCTGAAAATTCAAACCTGAGTAATAAAGAAATTCTTGGTTTAATATTTACCCCCGGATTCAGTTCGGCAGACGTTGTTACTGATGTTTCAGGACGAGGAATCGGGATGGATGTTGTTAAAAGAAATATTGATTCGCTGAGAGGTAAGATTGATATTGAATCGGAAAAAGGGAAAGGAAGTAAGTTCATTATCAGTCTTCCATTGACTCTTGCCATCATTGACGGGATGCTTATCGGTGCCGGTGATGAAAAATATATAATTCCATCGATGTCTGTAATAAGGGTATTTAAACTTAAAGAAAATAATATTGTAAAATTTTTTGATAAAGGTGAAATGATAAAAGAAGGTGAAGAATATATACCTCTTATCCGTTTAAAAAATGTTTTTAATATAAAAAATTCCGGTGATAGTATAACTGATTCTATTATAATAATCGTTAAATATGAGGACAGCTATTTAGCTATTTTCACTGATAATTTGATAGGACTTCAGCAGGTAGTTATCAAGAGTCTGGGGAAAAATTTCGGGGATATTTTTAGTATTTCAGGCAGCGCAATATTGCCGGATGGAAGTGTTGGACTAATTCTTAATATTGAAGGATTACTTAAAAGTGTAAATACAAGTTCAAATGAAGAATTGGAAGAGATTCCGGAATCCGAGGATGGGGTAAACGAGCCGGAAGAATCAGGCAATAATGAGATTGACAGCAAGTCAGCTGATATATTTATATAAGAGGGAGATTTAAAAGATGGATACAAAAGAAGGTTTTTTATCGAGCATTAATAAAAAACAACCACAGGGATTAAAAACAAACGGAACACCGTACACGGTACTTGTGGTTGATGATTCTTCGGTTATGAGAAAACTTATTTCTCAGATTCTCAAATCTGAAATGTATGAGGTTTGCGGTGAGGGAACTAACGGCTTTGAAGGAGTTGAACTCTATAAAAATCTTAATCCTGATATTACAACAATGGATATTAATATGCCAATGCTGGATGGGTTAGGCGCTCTTAAAGAAATTCTTAAATTTGATAAAGACGCAAAGATAGTCATGTTAACCAGTGACGCGGATCAAAATCTGGTTGTAGAATCTATTGCGGCCGGGGCTAAGAACTATATAATTAAGCCGCCGGATCGAAGTGTTGTCCTGGATAAAGTACGAAGCAGTCTTGTTTAATATGAGGAGGCAATGATGGATATGGTTTCAGAATCTGTAAACGATGAGTTTTCAATTGCTGCAAAACCCGGGAAATACCTCATATTTTTTCTTGATAAAGAACTTTACGGGATAGAAATAATGCTTGTTCAGGAAATCATTGGTATAATGCAGGTTACAAGGGTTCCAAAAACCCCGGATTATATGAGGGGCGTCATAAATTTGCGAGGTAAAGTAATACCTCTTATTGATATACGGATTAAATTTGGTCTTGAAAAAAAAGAAGACGCGAAAAAAACCTGTATCATTGTTGTTCAGATAAATATTAAAGGTGAAAATAGTACCATTGGGATAATTGTTGATGAGGTTTCAGAAGTAATCAACATATCCAGGGAAAATATTCAACCTCCTCCCAGTGTCGGAATGACGGTTGATACCAGTATTATAACCGGACTTGGTAAAACAGATGAAAATGTAATTATGCTGCTGGATGTCAACAGCATTTTTAATAAAGATGATTTTGTTTCGCTGCGGGAACAAGGATAGTTCCGGAGGGAAATATTAAAAAATCAACATTTAAAAAACTATGTGAAATAATATATAATGTGAGCGGAATTCATCTTAATGAAAGCAAAGAAACTTTGTTAAATGCGAGGATAAGAAAGAGACTGAATGTTCTAAAACTGGATAATTATGAGGATTACCTTGAGTATTTGTTAAAGGAGAATAAGGGAGAGGAGATTCATTACCTTATAGACGTAGTTTCTACAAATGTAACCAGTTTCTTTCGAGGCGGTGACCATTTTGACTTTTTAAGTGATGCTGTAATGAAATGGTATAATGAAGGGCAGCGTCGTTTTCGTTTCTGGTCTGCCGCTTCTTCAACAGGAGAAGAGCCTCACTCCATTGCAATTTCTTTATTTGAAACTTTCAAAAAGCTTAATACTGATATAAAAAGTCTGGATATTAAAATACTTGCTACAGATATAGCTTATAGTACTATAATAAAATGTAAAGATGGAATTTATTCTGAAAAAAAAATTGATACTATTTCTCCTGCTATGAGAAATGAGTATTTTGATTCTTGTTTTAATTCTGATAAGGATAATTCAAATAAATTTTATTGCGTAAAAGATAAACTTAAAGATATAATAGTATTTACCTGGCTTAACCTGTCGAATCCTCCGTTCCCAATGAAGGGGCCGTTTGACATAGTTTTTTGCCGAAATGTGATGATATATTTTGATAACAAGGTTAGACAAAATCTTGTTAATGAAATTTACCGCTTGGTGAAGCCCTGCGGATATTTATTTGTCGGACATTCTGAAAGTCTTTTGAATGTTGAAAATAGTTTTTCAACAGTAAGGCCATCTATTTTTATTAAATAAGAGGCGGAATGAAAAAGTGAACAAAATAGCAGGGATAGGAGAGATGGCCGTCTCAAGAGATTTGGAAGATGTTATGATCACTTATTCTTTAGGTTCCTGTATTGGAGTTTCCATGTTTGATCCTGAAGTAAATATAGGCGCATTAATTCATTGTATGCTTCCATTGTCCAAGTCAGATCCTGAAAAAGCAAAAAAGAATCCCTTAATGTATGTTGATACAGGAATAATGATGATGCTTCAAACTATTTTTAAGCTTGGAGTAAAAAAAAGCAACTTAATAACAAAAGTTTCCGGTGCCTCAAGTATACTTGACAAAAAAGGAATATTCAGAATTGGTGAGAGAAATTTCAACGTGCTTAGAAAGGTATTATGGAAGAATGATATTCTGATTACGGCTTCAGACATTGGGGGAGAGACTCCACGATCAATGTTTTTATATATGAATTCGGGCAAGACAATAATCAAGAGCGGGAATAAGGTGAGTGAATTATGAATAAACAATTACCTATAACTGTTTTACTAGTTGATGATTCTCAGATTACATTATCCATTATTGAAAAAACAATCAGAATAGCCGGCTTTCCTATTAAGGCAATTTTTCATGCGTCAAATGGTCATGAGGCTTATGATATTGTAAATACCAGAAAGATAGACCTTGTAATCTCGGATATCATAATGCCGGTTATGACAGGGGTTGAACTGGTTAATAAACTGAAAGCTAATGGTTATACTAAAAAACTGCGTATTATTGTTATTTCCAGCGAAGGCAGTAAAACAAAGATTGAAGAGTTAAAGGCCAATGGTATTTCAGGTTTTTTGAGAAAACCATTTAAACCTGAGGATGTCAAAGAGTTGATAAAACGTGTCATGTGGGGGCAAGATGAAAGAAGAGTATAAAAATATCATTATACGTGTTGTAGATGAAATTTTTGAAGATTTTGCTTTTATGTTTCAAGAGTCTTTGCTAAAAGAGGATATACCGGAAATTGATGAAAACTGTATAAAGACCAGTATTGGTTTTGAGGGACCTGTCATAGGGACAGTAAGTCTGGTTGTTCCTGAAACAATGTGTAAAGTACTGGCCGCCAATCTTTTAGGCTTTGACCAGGAGGAAATACTTGTGCCTGCAAAGGGTATTGACGCTTTAAAAGAAGTTTTAAATATAATTTGTTCAAATATTATAACTTCACTTTATAATGAAGACCTTGTATTTGAATATTCAGTTCCAAAAGCTGTAAGAATTGACAAGGAAGAATGGTTGAAAATCGTTGAAAAACCTGAAGTCTTAACTTTCATGATGGATGATTTCCCGGTACTTGTTGAGTTTATTGAGAGTGATATTTAGACTGTGTACTTAAATATTTATAGAAGAGAGATGGATAAATATACTAATGATTGATTTTAGTGAAAAACAGTTTCTATCTACCGGAAAAACAAAGGTGAGAGTTTTTGTTGTAGATGATTCAGCAGTTGTGAGGAGTATTCTTGATAAGGAACTGTCAAAGAGCCGGTATATAGATGTTGTGGGGACAGCTCCTGATCCATTTGCAGCCCGCGATAAGATAGTAAAGATAAAACCTGATGTTGTGATTCTGGATATTGAAATGCCCAGGATGGACGGTTTGACTTTTTTAAAAAAGCTCATGAAATATTACCCGCTGCCTGTCATTATTTTATCATCCCTCACTCCTGATGGTGGAGATCTTGCGCTTGAAGCGATTGATTCAGGAGCGGTAGATGTACTGTGTAAGCCCGGGGGGGCATATACGGTAGGTGATATGATTGTACAAATTAAGGAAAAGATACTTTCCGCTTCTATGGTTGATGTAAACAAAATTGATAATCAAAATAAACCTAAAATACCGAGTCAAAGGTTATCAATGACAAAAACGACCAATCAGATAATTTCGATAGGCACGTCGACCGGAGGTACAAAAGCTCTTGAGAATTTTTTATCACAAATGCCGGACAATTCTCCGGGAATTCTCATTGTTCAGCATATGC
>JAGLSM010000008.1 GCA_023135745.1 Spirochaetota bacterium
AATCTCAATAATTTGAGAAAATTAAGCTAATTTCAGCATATTTATAATCAAAATACTGGAAAAAACCTGCAATTCCACCTGAAATAAGTAGTTCTGAAGTATCCGATGAGTTAAGGGACAGCCTGGATCTGCGTCCCCTGCTGTCCTCATGTCAAGAAAACCTTCTACTTTGATGTGAGCTTAAACACTCCGTCCCATGGTTGAGGCGGAGGATTCTTAATGAACTCTCGGCATCTTGGGATGTAAACCCTTCCTGCAAGGGAGTCATTGGGACTAATTTTTAAAGCATCCTCAAACCTGCTTATGGCTTTTTCAAATTCCATAGCCTGATAGAGTTTAATTCCGGTTTCGTATGTGTCCCGGAACTCTATAATCTGACTTGAAAGTTCTCCCTTTCTTGCCATGAGTTCAAAAACCTGAGTTGGTTCGCTTTTTCCTTTTACTGTTAATTTATCGATAGTTCTTACTTCGATTTTATCGCTTGCCTGAAAAAGAGTCGATTCGCTTACCATTGTAAATGTACCGTACTGTTTGTTTGCGCCTTCCAGACGAGATGCAAGATTCACCGGATCTCCCATAATTGTGTAGTTAAGTTTTTTCTCTGATCCGATATTACCTGCAACAGCATTTCCTGTATTGAGTCCTATCCTGACTTTCAGGTCGCTTTCAAGCCCCATACTTCTGAATTCTTCCCGAAGTTCATGTAGTCTTTTCTGGTTATCAAGGGCGGCATAACATGCTTTCCACGCGTGATTTTCATCGTCAACCGGCGCTCCCCAGAATGCCATGATTGCGTCACCTTCGTATTTATCCACATAACCGTCAAAGTCGTAAATTATATCCGACATTGCAGTGAGGTATTTATTCAGGATTTGAACAAGCTTCTGCGGCGATCCCAACTTTTCGGAAAATGTTGTAAAGCCCTGAAGGTCGGAGAAAAATATTGTAAGTTCCTTTTCTTCTCCGCCAAGGCCTAATTTAGAAGGATCGTCCATGAGTTTATCAACTATGGCAGGAGCCACAAATTGTGAAAAAGCTCCCTTGATAAAGGATTTCTGTCTGTTTTCAATAAAATAATTTACAAGCGTTCCTATGAGGAAGGCCGCAATGATAGATGCTAGAATGGTTGCCATATCTATTAAGGTATTTGAAAAATTAAAAAGCATAATGGATACTGCAATATAGACTAAAGCGATGCCTACAGTTATTATGGTTCCTTTTAATACGGAAAATTTTGCTCCGGCAAGGCCTGTAATAATTGACAAGACAAGAATTATAATAATGGTGAGCATTGGATCATCTATCTCGGAAATAAAGTCCTTTTGTATGAAGTTGTCAATAAGGGTTCCATAAAGATGCATTCCGGGATCTTTTTTATAAAATGGATTGGGCCTTAGGTCAAGTAAACCCGGGGCCGTAGAACCAATGATGACTATCTTGTCTTTAAATGTTTTTGAGTTGAATTTGAACTTAAATGATTTTGCAATATCATCGATACTTGCATTCGGCATTTCCTGTTGTTTTGTTTGAATCCAGATTAACTTAAAAGCGGAAACCGATTTATATTCTGCAAATTCATTATAAAATTTCAAAAGAAAATTACCATTTTTATCAAGCGGCGCCTGAATTGTTTTACCCTTTTTTGTTTTTATAATGAATTTGGATTGAGACATAATTATTTCTTTTGAATTAAAAAAATCCAGTATCGGCGGGATACCAAGGTTTCCAAAAAATTTGCCCTGAGATTTGAAGATAAGCTTAACCCTTCTGGAAATACCGTCTTTGTCGGATAAATGAGCAATGTCGCCAATGTTTTTTACAGCAGGTATATAGACAGAATACGGCGGCTGAATATAGTCTTTTGTTATTACCTTAGAATCTTTTCCTTTTACTTTCACGGACAGCGCGAATTTACCCAAAGGGTTTTCTGTGACAAGGGATTTTGAATTTTTTGAAGAACCTTTTTTTATTTTTGAAGTCTGGAAATTCACTCCAAAATAAACCGATCCAAAATTTGTTATTTCAGCTGCGAAGATTTTATCGTCTTCTACTCCGGCTTTGGAAAATTCTGTAAACAGCATATCAAAAACGGCAGCCTTTGCGCCTGCTTTTTTAAGATATTTTAGAATAAAAGCATACGCCTGCCGGGGCCAGGGCCATGTTATCCCCTGTTGCTCAGCGATGGTTGTGAGGCTGCTTTGGTCTATTTTTACATAGACAATTTTATTGCTTGATTTTCCAGATGAAAAATTTCTGCGTCTCCAGTCAGCTGTAAAATTTTCTATGTTTTCCATTAGTCCTGACATATAGACTACAGATGCGATAATTGATACGGTTATTCCGATAAGAAGGCCCTGAATAATTTTGGAATGTTTTTTTAGTTTATTTTTTATGAGTTTTTTCATTGGATTCTCCATACGGGTTTTTAAAGTAACAAGTGCATTATGTCTGTTATTATTTAGGATGTCAAATATAATGTTCTGGGGGTCTACAGGTTGCGACCTGTAGGTACTGCAGATGTGGGTAATGTAGAAACAGGTTGTGAACCTGTCAGTACAGCAGACTTGTAGGTACAGGTCGCGACCTGCACCTACAATATATCGTCGCGACCTGTATCTATATCCAATCTGTTCCTATATGAACGATTTCTATATAGGCTGGTTTTTAAATATTGTGTACTCAAGGTTTTTAAGACGAATCAGCATAAAAACAAGTCCGATGAACATTGGAATGGCCAGGGATAGCGCGTATCCCATACCAAGATATTTTTTATCTAATGTGGATGAGTATATCGTCAGACCTACATTGAGGAAAAAAAACAAAATTACAATCCAGGTTGTTGTTCTCCTGAGGTCGAAGTACATCATAAAGATCATTGTAAATAAAAACATCACGTGAAAACATGCCGCAATTGCAAGGTTCCGAAATACCGGTATAAAGGATTCAGGAGCTCCGAATATTCTGAGTACATCTCCCGCAAAATAATACGCTGCAGCAGTTATTAGAATCTGGAAGACAAAAAGTTCTGCAAAGCTTTTTTTAAAAGAGTGAGCCATTTCAATTTTATTTTTTTTAATTTCCTTAACCGGTTTATCAATTATTGAATCATAAAATTTTCTGTATTTCATATAAAAATCAGTTTCTATTTTTATTATAAAATGTGCCAGGGTTGGTATAATTGTAAGATACGCTATATATACTGATATATCATATGGCGGATAAGCGTAAAAATTTCCTGAGATTCTTTCTCCGCGGATTATCCAGAAAATTATTTTATCAATCCATATCCCGCAGGAATAGAAAAAACCAATTACTGCTATTGACGGAAAAATTTTAAAATAGGTAAAAATCTCTCTGATAAAAAGCATTTTTGTTTTAAACTCTTTAAGAACTGATCTTAGAAGGAGAATAAAAATTGTAAACTGGCCTAATGAATAAAAAATTATAAGAGGCCATCTAAGAAAAATGACATTTCCTGCGATTAATACTACCGTAATTAATACGCCTATCAAAAATGCCCTGACTATTTCTTTGTAGTTTTTAAGGCAGCTCAGGAAATCCATCATTACCCAGATGGATGATATAGTCATGTAGAAAAAAACACCGAATATTCCCCGCAATAACGAGAGTTTAAAATAAAGGGCTGCGCCGACTCCTGTAATGAGTGTGAGTATTGCAGTAAATATAAGCATTGTAGAGAGTGCGGGCAGCAGGCGGTCTGTTTGCTTTAAAAATAATTGATCCGCGAGGTATCTGGTTAATGTGAATTGTATGGGGCCTGTTAATACGAGAGATCCGGCAAAACAATAAACTATGAGTATACTGAAGCTGCCCATATTTGCAGTTTTAAAAAAAGTTCCGCTGAGTATTCCGATAGCGACCAGGCAGAATATTGAAAATATCCAGGGGCCGGATGAAATTAATGTGGCAAAAAAATATGCTTTAATTTTTGCGAAGCCTTTTTTACCCTCATATAGTTTCTGAAGTTCAAACCCTATTCCGGCCAATTGTTGTCCCTTCTCTATGCATTTCCATATAGGTTTGCCGGTATTTGTCAATTACCAGTCTTATATCGTACATTTTTAATACTTTGTCCTTGCTTTTTTTACCCAGAGCTTTTCTAAGTGCATGATCCTCTGCAAGCTTAACTATCGCATCGGCAGTTTCTCCGGGAGCTTTTGCTTTTGTGATGAGGCCTACTCCTTCAAGGAGATCAGGACAGCTTCCTACAGAGCTTGAAATACACGGAACCTCAACGCACATGGCTTCCAACAGGGTCAGCGGCTGAGCTTCTCTTACGCTGGTTAAAACCATAATGTCTATTTTGCCGTAATAGTCCATCATGTTTACTTTTCCGGTGAATATAATATCATTGCTCATGTCGAGGTCTTTGACTTTCATCATACATTTTAAGAAATAGTTTTTATTTTCATCTGTGGGGCCTATTATATAGAATTTTAAATCCGGTAATTTTTGTTTTGCTATCGCGGCTGCTTCAATAAATGTTAGTATGTCTTTAATAGGAACTACTCTTGCGACTATACCGATTCTGATTATATCAGAAGGTTCCTTTTTTATCGATGTGAATTTTTTTGTATCAATTCCATTTGGAATTATCTCAATCTTTCCGGGATCGGCGTGTCCCTTTACCGCCAACAGTCTGTTTCCCTCAAATAGGGTTACAAGTTTGTCGGTATATTCGTATGTAATATTGCAGAGGTTATTAAAAAATTTAATCCAGAGTGGTTTTAATTCAGGTTTAATATTCTTTGAGGCAAGAATCTCATCCTCCCTCTCATTCGCATATATGCCGTGTTCGGTTAATAAAAACGGCTTATTGTATTTGATATGAGCAAGTGCGCCCATATAACCGGCGTAACCGGTTGATACAGTATGATAAAGGTCGGCGTAGGGGATCGTGGAATCGTAGAGCTTATAGAGGGTTGTCTGTGTTGATCTCCAGAACCAGAAATAATCCATAAAACTTACGTTTCCTCCATCCTTATGGTATCTTGAATTGAATAGATTAAATGATCCACGGCTTTTTAACAAATCCATAAGGTCTAAAGTTTTTTCTTTGTTTGCTTTTGGAAGAAGGTGTGCTGCCACAACATCAAACATTTTGTAATTTTTAAAATCCATGTAGTTGAAGTAAGTTTCTACGTCTTCCCAGGCTTTCCTTTTTTCTTTTGATGAAGCTTTTGAATATTTTTTTGCTTCATTAATTGTGCTTTGATTTAAAAAGATTTCTTCAATGTGAAGTACATTATTTGGTATGGGATATTTAAACTTTCTTTTTTTATATTCCTGAGGAAGTATCAGCCATAGTACAAAATTGAATTCTTTTAGAGACTCTATTATCTGGTGAACCCAGCTTGCGACTCCGCCTACTATATAGGGATAAGATCCTTCAACTATCATACATACTAGAGGTCTGGTCAAATCAAGGCCTCCGGATCTGTATATCTAAGCAGTTTTACAACACTGCTAAAAACACTTTCTTTTTTTATAAGGTTGGGCATGTTTGCTTTTATAAAGAGATTATCTTTCATTAATAGAAGGAGAGTAGCTCTTCCCGGCGTGTTTTTAAGGGCATCAAGAGCTTTTTCCAGAAAAAAGTTATATTGCTGAGGTGTATATCTTGAAGAGTTACAAAGGCGGGTAAGTCTCTTTGTGATATATTTTAAGCCCTTTTTTGTTTTTTCTTTTGAAAAGATAAATAGGGTAAGTGCGTTAATAAAAATATTTTTATCGTTTATAAAGGTTTTGAACTCCTTTTCTGTCAGATTTCTCCCTTTTAAAAATAAAGCGTATAATGCTCTATATCTTACCTTCCAGTTTTTAGAATGTATTGCTATTTTTTTTACCGCATAAAATGGAAAAGAGCCTGTTCCGCTTGGGATAATTTTTAAAACCAGTCTTTGAATCAGCTGATTTTCATGATACAGCAGGGAAATACAGGAAGCTTCGAATCCTATTGAAGAGAGACTTTCAATTATCAAGCGTAGTTTATCACTGGTTTCCGATTCAAGGTGATCAACGAGAAATTCGATGCTTTCTTTATCCCTGACTTCCTTGAGTATTTTCAAGACTGAAAGCTGGGCACTTTCATCCAGATTACTGTATTCTTCTATTATTATGCTTATATCAAAAGGATAGAGTTTTATTATTGCGGTTTCAATATGCCTGGATAAGGCAGGTTCTTTTTTAAGCATTTCGATCAGGTATGGCAGGCTTGATTCGGAACCGACCTCTCCAATCGCCCAGACAGAGATTCGTTTTAACGCTCTTTCTTTTGCATTAAGATATTTATAGAGTATATCGAGGCTTGTTTCATTTTTTAATCTGGCAAATGCTTCAAGTATCAAATATTTTTTATAAGGAGGAGCCATTGGTTCATCAAGAGCGAGGCTCAACGATTCAATGGCATCGGCTCCGATTGAAACAACAGTATCTATTACATAAGGAGCAAGAATCTTGTTTTCGATGAGTTTCATCATTGGCAGAATAGCAACAAGATTTTTGAGAAGACCTAATGCCTTTATTATTTTCTTCTGAAATCTCTGATCCGGGTCTTCGAGCATCGGTATCAGTTTAAAGACATCCTCCTCTTTCTGAAAACTGCTTAAAGCAAGTGCCGCTTGTGCGCGCACCATTTTATTTTTATGTTCAAGAAATTCAGAAGAGAATTCATAGGACAGCTCTGTTTTAATTTCAGGAATTATTTCAAGTAATTCAATTAATAACGTTTCATTTAATTGGTCAATGAACATTTTTGCTGTATTTATTGTTTCATCACCCATGGCAATGAGGAACTCTTTTATTTTATCTCTGAAATTGTAATTACTGTCTATGATATGTAGAAGGATTTCTTTTTGTACATCAGGATCCTGGGTTATTTTTAACAGATTGAAAGACTTGAGTCTCTCTTCAACCGGAAGGCGGGTATCCTTGAACCTGGTCAGATTGTGAGCCAGGGAATTGTCCATATTTTTTTAGCCTCTTATATTCTCTTTGTAATATTTATATGTTTCGGTGATAGAATCTTCTCTAAGATACTTAATTTTGAAGCCGGTTTCTTTTAATTTATCGATAGATGCTGCGGAATGTTTAATATCTCCGGGCCTTTCGGGCAGATAAACAACCGGGGATTCATTTTTACACATTTTATTTATCATAAATGCAAGTTCATTGATTGATATGATGCCTTCACCTGATATATTGTAGACTTCTGAGTTACCCTTATCCAGCAGCCATGTCAAAGCGTTTATGACATCTTTTACGTAGACAAAATCTCTGGTTTGTTCTCCATCACCAAAGACATTTATTGCTTTTCCCTGAAGCGCCTGATTAATAAAAATCGGTATTGCCGCGGCATATTTTGAAGCAGGGTCTTGTCTGGCTCCAAATACATTGAAGAAACGAAGAACACTTGTTTCTACCCAGTTATTACCGCTGTATATTGAACAGTAATACTCTCCGTCAAGTTTTGTTACCGCGTAAGGAGAGAGCGGGGCGGGGAGCATTGTTTCAACCTTGGGCATTGCAGGATCATCTCCGTAAACAGCAGCTGATGAAGCAAATATGACTTTTCTCACCTTGTTTTTTTTTGCCGCTTCCAGAACATTTAAAGTTCCATCGACATTTATCGATACTGTTTCAAAGGGTTTTTCAAGGGATTCGGGTACACTGATTAACGCGGCTAAGTGAAAGATGCAGTCTACTCCCTGTGATACATCTTCAAGCAGCCTTCTGTTTTCAACAGAACCTTCTACAAAATCATGCTTAATGCCGTCCAGGTTTTTTTTGTAACCTGATCTGAGGTTGTCCAGAATAATCACCTTATTATCAACCGATAATGCTTCGGCAAGGTGACTTCCAATAAATCCGGCGCCGCCGGTAATAAGATATTTCTTGCTCATTTTAATTCTCCTGTTTTATTTCCATCTTTGTCCGCGGCGGATTTTTGATAATTTTACGACTGCGGCAATAAATTCTATTCCGGTAACATCCTGCTTTGGATGGAATCTTGAACTGAATGTTGCAGATAGAAGCTCATTTCTTACTGTGAATATTATGTCTGACAGGTATCTGCCGGTATCAACGTCAACAAACGGATTTTTTACACCTCTATAACGGCTGTATATTCTGATGTCTCTTGATTTGTATTTATAGATATATGTCAGGAGTTTTGCTGTTTCCATACGGGACAGAGTTTTTTTTCGACGTTGGCTTCTGTAAAAGGCTCGGGGAATTACTCTTCTGTTTAACAAGGTCAGGTCAAGGTTGGTAAAATACTTTGTATATCTGTATTTTAACAGTTTTCTTGCAATAACAAGTATTGCTTCTTTATAGGAAACAGTTTTTTTAATTGCCAGTTTTTTTTCAAAAACTCCATTAACATTACAGGTTTTTATCAGTTTTAGAAGTGATAGTTTTTTATCCGCGTCTTTCTGTTGTTTTGCCGGGATGTGAAAAAGCCGTTTATAGAATTTTTTCGCGGTAGTGAAATCAAGACGTTCTTTGTATATCTCTCCAAGAAGCCAGAGTGTTAAGGGCATATCCTTTTTTTCTTTATAAACGCTCAAGAGTATCTCAAGCGATCTGTTTTTTCGTCCCCATTCATAGAGAGTTTCTCCGTATTTTTCTCTTACACTAATATTTTTTCCTCCAAATTTGAGGTATTTCTCATAATTTAAGGATGATTTTTGGGGTTTATTAACAAGAGCGTATAGTTCTCCAAGATAGTTATGTATGTCACGGAAATATTTTTTATTGTTCTTTTTAAATTCAGGATTTCTATCTGCAAGTTTTAATGATTTTTCAAATGATTCAATTGCAAGAACTTTATTTTGCGCATCAAGATCAATGGTTATATAATATTTTTTTCCCAAAGTGAAGTGGTCTATAGGGTTAGATGATTTCAAAATAGATTCTTTGCTTCTGCAGGAGAAGCTTATGAATATAATAATTAGAAAAATCAAAGCTCTTTTCATTATTTAAGCGGCCTTTCTGTGTGAATAAAATTTTATTTAAGATTTACGGTTGTAATTATTGATGCAGTGAGATAAAATTGCAAGTAAAACTTTGGTTCCTCGGAGGGAATGGATAATGAATAAAGTCAAGGCAGTTGTATCATTGATATTAATTACATGCTTGTTTCTGCCAAGCACCCCGCATAGTCAGATCGGATACAGGAATATAATTGTAATTGAGGGAGAAGACGCGATTACAACCAACTTTGCAAAGGAACCGACTTTTAACCTTGACTGCAGCGGTCAGAAGGCTCTTCAGCTTTCCACATCTAAAAAACCTTCTCTAAAAAGAGGATATTTTGCGGAATATGTATTTACCAATCCTCAGAATAGAAAGTATGATCTCTGGATTGGAGTAACCCCTCCGGGCTCCAGGTATTCATCAAAGACCGGCTATGCATCTCCATTCAGGTGGAAGCTGGATGATGGGAAATTTACTTTAGCATCTTCAGAAAATACAAAGGTAGGTAAATACTACGCGGCAGGCGGATTTTACTGGATAAGACTGAGCAGGGGAATTTTAACAAAAGGTAAACATAAACTTGTAATAGAAGTAGATCAAAAAAGAAGCAGCGGTTGGGATTATTTTTTATACATAGACTCAATGATCTTTATTCCGGTTGACACAAATCCGAAAAATTTTATTCCCAAAGTTAAAGTTTTTCCGAAAAAGAGGAGCAGACTTAAAGTTTTCAAACTCAGATCAATACAGGAATATAAGAGACTCAGAAAAAGGAAGAGACTGAGTGAGAACGAGCTGTTTACCCTTGCTAATTGTTATATCTGGCTGTTTGATTATAAAAAGGCAATTCATGTTCTTAATCAGCTTTCCTTTAAGTACCCGCGAAAAGTCCGGTATAGAATTCTGGCTGCAAAAAGCCGTGCGTGGAGCGGTAAAATTGATCTTGCAATCAGGGACTATAAAAGGATACTTGTTAAATTTCCCAGAAACACCTATGTCAGGAAGTCAATGGCCATTATCGCCGGTTGGAACAACAGGTATAATGAAGCGATTAAACAGTATAAAAATATTATTAGAGTAGATCCAAATAATATTGATGCCTATTTGTCAATTGCTACAGTTTATTCATGGTCTAAAAGGTCAAAAGAAGCTCTCGGCTGGTATGAGAAAGCTTCTGCCAGATTTCCGAATAATGTTAAGGTTAAAATGACTCTCGCGAAACACTATTCATGGTCAGGTAAAATGGATGCCGCGATTAGGGAACTTGAAAAAGTAATCAGGATTGATAAATACAATATCAAGGCATATAAACAACTTGCAAAATTTTACAGGTGGAATAATCAGCCTAAAAAAGCCAAGCTTGTCATTAAGAAGCTGCTTGCCAGATTTAAAGACCCTTCTGTTTATAAGGATATGGTCGCGGTATTTGATGAAACAGAAAAAAACAGACTTCTTGCGATAAAGAATTATCTTGCAATATTAAAGGTGAATCCTGAAAATCTTTCAGTCAGGGAGAGTCTTGCCAAGGCCTATGTCTGGAATAATATGGGCAAGGAAGCTGTCAGCGAATATAAAAAAATTATTGATATAAGATATTACAAAAAACTTATTAAGACTGAAAATGACAATAAAAATCTGTTTGTTCAATATGCCAGGTTAAAGATAATGGAAGACTGGATGAAAAAAGTATCACCGCGTCTTCTAAGATCAGTCTCAGACCTGGAAGATATTACAAAAACGGATTCAAAATATAAAAGCATCATTACCAGAGCAGCAAAAATACAGAACTATCTGAAAGGTAAGTTAAATTCTTATGCCCTTTTAATCAGGAAAAATGAGGGATTGCTTGAGAAGATGGCGAAGCTCAGAAAGTCATTTTTAGCAAATATTTATAAACTCGGATGGACACCTGAGATTAATTCGTTAATTTCAAAATCAAGGGATAATATTAAACTATATAAAACGATATGGCCCCGGAAAATAATCGCATCAATGTATACCTTTCTTAACAGAATTGGTTCCTCTATTGATACTTATAAAGATTTGGGAATAAAAAGGAAGCCTGAGATAAGCTGGATTCTGCCCATATTGCATATCTGGAATGGTAATATTAAATCGGCAAAGAATACACTTGCATTATTGCCTCCTAAGATAAGGGGGAAAGTATTCAGCAGTGTATTGGCAGATTTTTTGAGTATTGAAGGAATAAAACTTGATATAAAAAACAGTTCCGGGTCAGGTATTTTAGACCCCAAAAAACTCAGGAAAAAGCTTCTTGGAATGTATATTCAGATTGGGCTTTTTCAGAATCAGCTGAAGTCTCTGTATGGTCTCATATCAAGTGCGATAAATACAGAGCTTGATTATGCTCTTTTTACCCAGGCAAAAGAGAATACTTCATTGAGAAAAGAGATAGGAAACTTTAACCTGCGCGAGAAAAAGGTCGCGGATGCGATTTTTCAATATGAGAAGGTGTTAAAAGTGCTTCCCGGGGATAGTGAGCTTAAACTATTATTATCAGAGATATACGGATGGGATAATAAATGGAAGAAAAGTCAAAAACTCCTTACATCGTTACTTACATATAATCCTGACAATAAAACAGCAAGAAACAGATACATAGATCTTAACCGTAATCATGCCATGAATATCCATTCTGACTTTAAGATCATAGATGATACTGGTTATAATTCAACAAAGATAAACGCCGGATGGAGTGATTATCTGGGAGAAATAGGAAAGATCAATCTTAAGTACAGTTTTATTAATCAGATAGAAACTGCTGCAGTTACAAATACAAGTATTCAGGCTTATGATCTTGGCGCTGACTACAAAGGAAATTATACCGCGCATGTCTTAAAAGGGGGGATTGAATTTGCATTTGGTAAGAATTTTTCCATTAATCCTTTCGCTTCTCTATATAGTTTTGAAGTTGAAGATATTCCCATAGCCACAAATAATCATACATTTTTAGGATATGGAGCTGATGTCTTTATAAAAATGTTTGATGATGCTATTGTTTTGCAGCTTCAGTTTGCAAATCTTCCGGTTATGGATAGAGCTCAAACCGTAAATAAAAATATATCCAAAATGACAGGTGGTATTGAGTTATCACTTAATCTATTTGAACGATTGAGCCTGGGGGGTGTTTTTAGATTAAATAATTATTCTGATACCAACAATACCGTCTCTATCGAAACAGGGCTCAATCTGCACTACGCAATAATAGACAGCAGCCGGTATGGTTTTAAGTTGTCTCCACGCATAGGTATTTCTTATCTTGACAGGTTATCAGACTATAAGGGTGCTTTGCCGTTCTGGATACCTTTAAAGAGAACAACCGGATCATTTGGTGTAGGTATAAATCATAATCTGGAGAAGATGATTGGCACACGTCTGTCCTATTATTTATCCTATAGTTTTGGTATGAACAACAACAAAGAGAAATCTCACAGCCTATATTTCGCTCCTTCATGGCATATCGGTGATTTTCTTTTAAACGCAGTAATTTCCTATTACACATCTAAGGCTGAAACTGCAGACGATCCTTATAAGAATACGACTTATGGATTTAATGCAGGTTTAAAATTTTATTCTTCATCTTTGCCGGGTTTAAAGGTTAGAAAGAGTGATCTTTACGTACAGTCCAAGAGTGATTTTATGACTATGGACAATGACGGCAAAGATGATACAGCAGTTTTTGAAATTCAGACATTTGATGCTTCAGAGATAAAAAAATGGGAGTTTATAATCAAAGACATCAATATGAAACTTGTTAGATCATATAAAGGTCTTGGGAATCCTCCTTCAACACTTGAATGGAAGGGCTATGATTCCGCAAAAAGAATTGTTAAAGCGGGTGATTATAATTATTGTATAAAAATTGAGAATGGTTTGGGGCAGCTGTCACAGACAAGGGCAAAAAGGATTACAGTATCCAAATCTTCGATAGCGGTACGCGTTACTGTGACACCGTCATTTTCACCTAATGGTGACGGGGCAAAGGATGTCTGCAGTATAAAACCTTCATCTACATCAACTAAGGGTATAAAGAAATGGGTCATAACTATTAAGGATAGACGTAAAAAAGACATAAGAGTTTTCAGTGGACTGAAAAAGCTTCCTTATGGAAAAGAATGGAACGGAAAAGACGCGTTTGAGAGGAAACTGCGTGATGGTGAATATAAGGCTCAATGTGAGATTGAATACAATAACGGTATCAAAATTGTTTCATCGGAAGTTGCTATAGTACTTGATACTAAAACTTCAGCAAGTATTCGGTCAATGCCTGATTCTAAAAATATAAACGCGGTAATGTTTAATATGAAAAGCAGGGAGAAAGCCGATATAGTTGAGTGGTCTGTAGTTATTTATCATACTGAAGGTTATGCTTTAAGGACCATATCCGGAATTGGTGTTTTGCCGGATTCTGTAAGCTGGGATGGTAAGCTTGAAAAAAATCTTGCTTCAGAATACGGCACCAGATTTTATGCTAAGCTGATAGTTAAAGACAGGTCGGGTAATTCCTATACTACAGGAAAGACTTATTTTACAACCAGACCATATGTGTTTACAACAAAACGCTATATGAAGGTAATTACATTTTCATACAATAAAAAGAACAGGCGGTTTTTAAATCCGCTTTTTGCTCTGATAAATAACAAGTTTGCAGAAAAGGGGAAAAGGATAATTATTGCAGGTTATACTCATATGTCAGGATTAAAGGATCAGAATATTCTGCGGTCAAAAAACAATGCCAAGGCAATGCAAAAAATGCTGACAGCGGCTTATCCGGGTTTAGGTTCAGCAATCATGGCAGGCGGCAACGGCGGGACTAATCCATTTCGGAGTACCGGTACTATCAATGATAAAAAGTGGAATGACCGGATTGAGATAACAGTGTATTTTAAGTAGAAGTATCCGGATCCAGGGAACCCATCATTGATTCTATTTCTGACTTTTTTTCAAAGAGTTCTACTGTTATCTGTTTAAGCTGGTCTTCATCAAGACCAAGAGTTTCAAAGACCTCATCCTGAAGAGGTGTCGGGATGTCGGATCCTGTAGAACCTATTTCTGCAATTTCTGCCGCGAAATCAGCCAAGTGAATTGTGGATACAAATATCTTGTTTTTATCGGATACATTTACGGGATTATGATGAGCTGAGAGAGCTTCAACAAGAAAGTCAGGAAATCCCCATTTTTCCGATACAATTTTCCCTATAATCTCATGGGTAAATTGACCCATGACAACCTGCTCAGCTTCATAGTAAGATACGTTTTTCTTTTTTGCTTCTTTGAGTATATCCGCGAACTGGTCAGGAAAGTAGCATTCAATTATTACCTTTCCAAGATCATGAAGAAGGCCTGCAATAAAGAGATTCTGTATTTTTTTTTCATTCATGTTTTTTGTTTTGTTTGCAATTATTTTCGAGCAGGTTGCGACTGCCAGGGAATGTATCCAAAGAAGGTTTCTGTCAAATCCGTATTTACTGTGCTGTTTAAAGGTGTCTACACAGGCAATTCCGAGAGTTAAATTTTTAACAAGATCAAAACCGAGTATTGTAATCGCGTGTTGTAAAGAGTGGATTGGTTCACTGAATCCGTAATACGCGGAGTTAACTATTTTAAGGATTTTACTTGCTATTGCCATATCGTTTGAAATGACCTCGGCAAGGGCATTTGCATCACTATTAGGATCATTTACTATTTCGTTTATCTTAATACTTAAGGCCGGTATTGTAGGTATCTGATCTACTTTTTCAAGTATTACTTCTATATTAATATTTGCCATTATTTCCTCTTTTTATACTGATGTGTTTTTTGTAAAAGCTCTATTAATATAACACAAAAGGCGGTATAGTATCAAGCTTGCGGTTTGAACAAAATGGAATAAATTTTTTCATTATGGAAAGGAAATATGTTTTTTTGACATTGTTCCTGTTTTTTACATAATCAACGGTTAGTACAGATTTTCCTGCTTTGATGAAATATGACAGATATTTAAAGTAGAATCTTCGAGTATCCAGGGAGGTAGCGTTCTTATCTGATTTGTAGAAAATACTTTCCTGTCCTATCCCGTCAACTGAATCAAGATACTCTTTTCTTCTTCCCAGTTCAGGAGCATTTTGAACAAATACATATTTTTTTTTAATTCCGCTTTGTCTTACAATTTGGGAGATTTGTCTGACCATAAGTATCATTCTTTTTTCTGCGTTTACAAAACCTCTTTTTTTCCAGAAACGGTATGTGTCTATCCTGTCGAGATATACACCGTCAAATCTCGCGGAGATTATACGGCTGATGTAAGAATTTAATCCATTATATATGATTTTTTTCCACTGAGGATGCCAGAACTTTACAATAAAGTTTCCTGCCCATCCCTGATCGAGTTTAAGAATCCAATCAGGGTGATTCGTTTTTGACCAGTGTTTTTTCCAATAGAATCTGTAGTTTTCAGCTTCTCCGATTGAAACGTACGCGAGGACAATTTTGCCGCTGTTTTGAATGCGCAGTATCTGAGCTTTTGTGAATGCTGAGTTTTCTGATCCGTCTTTCGTATAGTCAATTACTACAAGATCATAGGGTGATTTTGCTATCTCTGAAATACTTACGTTCTGCAATTGGTATAACCATGAGCGTATGCCATGGAAGGATTTGTTAGTGACTTTTAGATTTTTTGAACAGCCGGAGGTGCTGATTATCAAGCCAATTAAAAAACAATAGCAAATTATTTGAAAATCCCGTATAATAAAATTTGATTTTATTTTTATTATGCTTACAAAAGTATTAGAACGTTGGAGAAGATAATTTTTCTCCCCTTCCCTGCCGGGGCTGTCGATAAATAAAAATTGG
>JAGLSM010000080.1 GCA_023135745.1 Spirochaetota bacterium
CCCATTTCTTTGGGACAGTAGTGAATAAAAGTATCTATAATTTCCTGAACTCACACTATAATTAAATCTACGATATGCATAAATCCATGCAGACTTAGCTTTGTCTTTAAACTTTTTCTTTACAAATATAAAATTCGAAGGAAATTTAGCCTTACCGGAAGAGGGCCCCAATAGTAATTTAACCTTGTTTTTTGTGGTAACATTTACTTTTATTTCTTTTCTCTTTATTGAAAAAAATTTGGTAGCGTCTTTTTCAAATGAACTGATAAAAGTATAACTTCTTACTTTCCCCTTAACACTTTCCACCATAAGTCTTCTTATATCCTTATTTGTATAATATTTCCAGGTATATATATGTGATTTTAGATCATTAAATATCTTTTTCTTATAAAAAAGGGATTTTCCAAACCATTTGAAAACCTGTTTGGTTCTGGTTTTATTAATAATAATATTCTTAACTCTTGTTGTTTTAAAGTCCACCCCGGAACCGCAATTAGAGATAACAGTTGTAAATAATGTAAGTAAAAATAACCTTCCAATTGATTTTACCATAGACGCTCCTTAATAACAAAATTAAAATCACATTAACTGTTATCCTAATTTTATTATACTATAAAGCAAAATTGACGTCAATAACTATCTTAATTCAGAACGATCTCATTAAATTCAATCTCCCTATCTGTCAGAAATAGTTGCCGATTAAAAAATTCAAACCCTTATTCATTATAAAAAAATCCGCGAAAATTCGTTTAAATCAGCCCAATCTGCGTTCTATCTTGCAAAAAAAACTGCAATTACTAAAATATGCAGTCCTATAATTCTAATATGATTGCTCTGTATCTTAATTTTAACTAACCGATTTATTAGCAATAAATGACCAAAAAATAAAAGATTTTCCAGAACAACAATTTTTGCTTAATATTATGCTGTAATGTATTGCTTGTATAAAAAAACACCAGTTGGAGGCATTGAGAATGAAAGGCGCAAACATACTTATCGAGTCATTACGTAAGGAAGGTGTTAAGCATATATTCGGATATCCCGGCGGGGTTCTTATCCCGACTTTTGATGTATTATACGATACAAAAGATATAGAACTTATATTAACACGGCATGAACAAGGCGCAGCTCACGCGGCTGACGGTTATGCAAGAGCATCAGGAAAAGTCGGTGTCTGCATAGCAACATCAGGACCCGGCGCGACCAACCTTATCACAGGCATAGCAACAGCCTATATGGATAGTATTCCGATAGTATTTATCACAGGACAGGTGCCCACCTCCCTGATTGGTAACGATGCCTTTCAGGAAGCAGATATAGTTGGGATAACACGCCCGATAACAAAACATAACTATCTTGTCAAGGACGTAAAAGACCTGGCCAGGATTATCAAAGAGGCATTTCATATAGCTTCTACAGGCCGGCCCGGACCTGTTCTCATAGATATACCAAAGGATGTTACAACCAGCGAAGCTGAATTTGTATACCCTGAAAAAGCGGAAATCCGCAGCTACAACCCGACAACTGAAGGTAATCCAAAACAAATTAAAAAAGCTGCAGAAATGATTAATGCGGCCAAACGCCCTGTTATCTATGCGGGCGGCGGAGTCATTATTTCAGAAGCAAATGAAGAACTCAAAAAATTTACTGAAAAAACAGGCATACAGGTAACCATGACTCTTCTGGGACTCGGAGCTCTTAAATCAGATCATCCTCTATCCCTTGGTATGCTCGGAATGCATGGCACAGTCTACGCAAACAAAGCTATTAGCGGCAGTGATCTTATTATTTCTATTGGAGCACGTTTTGACGACAGGGTAACAGGCAAGCTCGATGAATTCGCACCTCACGCAAAGATTATTCACATTGACATTGATCCGACTTCAGTTTCTAAAAATGTTGGTGTTGATATACCCATTGTGGGAGACGCAAAGAATGTTTTAAAACTTCTGACTGCCCAGATAAAAAAACCATCTATTGATGACTGGAACAAAAAAATCGAAACATGGAAAAAAGAATCGCCTCTTTCATACGAGAAAGACAGTAAAACCATTAAGCCTCAATTCGTTATCGAAAAACTTTCTGAACTTACAAATGGTGAGGCCATAATTGCAACCGAAGTAGGTCAGCATCAAATGTGGGCCGCTCAGTTTTATAATTTCAAAAATCCCAGAACTATGCTGACATCAGGGGGCCTGGGCACAATGGGGTATGGCTTACCGGCCGCCCTCGGAGCAAAGTTCGCCCTTCCTGATAAGCTTGTAGTTGACATAGCAGGCGACGGATCAATTCAGATGAATATCCAGGAGCTTGCGACAGCCGTTATGAATAAAAAACCCGTAAAAATCATAATTCTCAACAATGGATGCCTCGGAATGGTAAGACAGTGGCAGGAATTATTTTACGATAAACGCTACGCGTCAACCATCCTCAGCAATTTTGATACCGATCCTGTAACCGCAAAAAATGACATGGATTACATACCTGATTTTGTTAAACTTGCTGAAGCCTATGGAGCCTATGGGCGGCGTGTCACTGATCCCGCGGAAGTTGAAGACGCCTTGAAGGATATGATTAAACGTGATGAAACATGCATCATGGAATTTATCATATCACCTGAAGAAAACGTCTTTCCGATGGTTCCCGCAGGAGCCGGATTAACACAAATGATTGGAGGAATGGCTTAATGTACCATACAATATCTGTCCTGGTAGAAAACCACTTTGGAGTACTCACAAGCATATCAGGTCTTTTCGCGAGCCGTGCGTATAATATACAAAGTCTTACTGTTGGACCGACAGAAGATAAAACTGTATCAAGAATGACTATAGTTGTCGAAGGCGATGACAAAATAATCGATCAGGTTAAAAAGCAGCTCAACAAACTGATTGATACCCTGAAGGTAATTGACCTGACCAACGAAGAATATGTAGACCGAGAAATTGCACTCATTAAGGTAGAAGCAGGAGTCAATGAGAGGTCTGAAATCTTCCAGGTAACTGATGTCTTCAGAGGCAATGTAGTAGATATTTCACACTCAATTATGACAATAGAAGTTACGGGAACTACAAAAAAAATTAACGCGTTTATAGATCTTTTGAAACCTTTTAAAATCAAAGAGATGGTTAGAACAGGTAGAATTGCCCTTGGTAGAGGTTGATTCTGATATTTAAGAATCAACCATTTTCCTGGCAAGCGCAATCGCCCCGAGTATTCCCGAGCGTTCTCCCAATGCCGGAGGAGTGATATATGTGTCAATATGATCAATGACTTCAGTTGTCTGAATATAGTTGTTTAGAAGCTCTTTTACTCTTTCACGTATCATTGGAAATAATTGCTGCTGATTCATAACCCCGCCGCCAATAATTACACATTTAGGCGAAGTAATTGCTATATAATTAACAATAGCCAACGCAAGGTAATCCGCTTCGAGTTTCCAGGCTTTATGCCCCTTGGGCAATTCTTCAGGGGGACTTCCCCACCTTTTTTCAATAGCAGGACCGCTTGCAAGTCCCTCAAGACAGTCAACATGATATGGACAGATTCCCTTAAAAGAGTCCTTTTTTAAATCATGCGGAATCCGGATATGACCCATTTCAGGATGCATCATCCCCCTGATTGACTGTCCGTTGACAAGGCCTCCACCGCCTATACCTGTGCCGACTGTCAGATAAATAAAGTTATCAAGCCCTTTAGCGGCGCCCCACATCCTCTCTCCAAGCGCGGCAACATTTACATCAGTATCAAACCCGATAGGTAAATCCAGAACCTGATGAATTGTTCCGACAAAATCAGTATTAACCCATCCTTTTTTTGGTGTTGAAGTTATACTGCCGTATGTGGGTGAATATGGATCAGCATCAAGCGGACCAAATGAACCTATACCAAGAGCAGCAATATCGTGCATCTCAAGCTGTTTTTGGAAAAAAGTTATTACATGACTGATAGTTTCATCAGGAGTTGTTGTCTGGATTATCTTTTCTGACCGAATATCATTTGGGCCTGTACCTATCGCGCATATAAATTTTGTACCACCTGCTTCAATACCACCATAAAGCGCAGACATTTTCACCGCCCTATTTTTTAAGTCATTATAGATGAATTATTCTGTTATAATCAAGCATTATTTGATAATATTTATATATGAATCTATCAAAAGAAATAATAAAAAAACTTCGTCTTGAAGCTGAAAAGATAAAACCCAACGTACTTGTAGGAAAAAACGGTTTATCAGAATCAATAATTAAAAAAATTGACATGGAGCTAAGCGCTCATGAACTGATAAAAATCAAAATCCATGATTCCGACATAGTCTCATTAAAAGAAAAAGCCCCCGAAATAAGCAGCAAAACCGGCTCAGTAATTATTCGTTTAATTGGAAAAACACTGGTTCTTTACCGAAAAAATCCTGAAAAAGAAAAGTAATTTTATATTTACTATAATCAATAATTAAGGTAAAATGGTCATATCGCAGTTAAGGAAAATGCATGTCGAATCGTATTATAAAAGACTTTATGACAAAAAACGTTGTGTCTGTGTCACCGGAGGAAAGTCTTAAAAATACAATAAAAATTATGAAAGAAAAAAAAATCGGAAGTGTGTTGATAACCGATAATGATAAACTTCTGGGAATCTTTACTGACAGGGACACGATTAAACACTTCCTTGATATTAATAAAGAAACACTTAATAAGTCTATTAAAAACTTTATGACCAGCAAGGTTATAAAAATACAGGATAATGAAAACTCATTCTCCGCATATAATAAAATGCAAATTCATCATATAAGACATCTGCCTGTATTTAGTGAAAAAAAACTTGCAGGTATAATATCAATACGTGATTTAATTGAATATTTTTATGATAATAAAAATCCGGATGAAACTTCATCTGATAAAAAAGTACAGACTAAGGAATTAACAAATTTTCAAATTCGTAATATTGAACTTTTATCTCACCTTTATAACAATGATGCGATAAATGATAGAATCGTCGAAACAATCAGAGAATCGGAACTTGATTATTTTTCTATAATTGAAAAGATCAAGTATCTTGAACAACGGGTAAATATTGATGAAAAAACCAATTTATTAAAATTCAGAAAAGATTTTATTATTAACATTATTAAGACAGCATCCAGAATCTTAAGCAGCAGCAGTATTTCTGAATATAATATTTCTTTTATAAGATTTGATATCGACGATTTTTCTGATTTCAACACAAAGTATGGTCATGAAGCCGGTGATGAAGTATTAATAAAATTTGCCCAATTGATAAAAAACAACTCAAGACCAACTGATTACATCATAAGATTCGGCGGAGAAGAATTTGACGCCATACTTCCATCCACACCTATTGAGGGCGCGACTCAATATATAGAAAAAATATTTAAAAAAATGGATCAACTATACATCGAAAGAAATTCAAAAAAAATCAGCATTACTGTCAGCGCGGGTATTTCCAGTATGTCTTTTAACTTTTCTGAAAACAAAACAATAGACAGAAATAAAATTCAAAAAGATTTCAAACAGCTGCAGAGTCAGGCAGACAATTCTCTGTATGAAGCAAAATACCTGGGTAAATCCAGATACTGTATTTACTCAAAAGATAAAATATCAAAGTATAAAAAATTCAGAAGTCTCTATAAAAAATAAATCTATATGATTTTGGATCTCTGGATTATCAAACGAAATACTGTAGTATGCCTGTATTCATCACCCGGAAGAAGAACAGTAGAAGGAAAATTTTGCTTATTTGGAGAATCCGGAAAATGCTGTGTCTCAAGACATAAACCAGATCTTTTTGCATATTTTTTACCGGATTTCCCCTCAATACTGCCGTTAAGAAAATTACCGGTGTAAAACTGAATTCCAGGCTGTGTCGTAAATACCTCAAGCCCTCTGCCGGTTTCAGGATCCCTGAGTACCGCGGCAAGGGCCGGAGAATCACTTTGTCTGTTTATCACCCAATTATGATCATATCCTCCACTGTAGTTTAACTGGGTAAAATCTTCATTTATTCTTTCCCCAATATTCTTAAAAGACCTTAAATCCAGAGGAGTATCAGCAACCTCCATAAATTCTCCGGTAGGAATTAGTGTTTCATCAACAGGAGTAATCCTGTCCGCGTTAATCATTATTTCATGGCCAAGTATGTCATTTGATTGTTCTCCTCCAAGATTAAAATAAGAATGATTCGTCAAATTAATAATTGTTGGTTTATCGGTTTTTGCATAATAGTTGATCTTAAGTTCATTTTTTTCATTTAATAGATACTCAACCTTTACACTCAGGTTCCCGGGATAACCCTCTTCGCCGTCGCGACTTAAATATGAAAGAAGAACACCTGCTTCATTTTCCCGTATTATATCAACAGCATCCCACAACACCTTATTAAATCCCTTAATTCCACCATGAAGATGGTTTTCATTATTATTTCTCGCAAGAGTATATTTCTTTCCCTCAAGACTAAAAGCTCCATTTGCTATTCGGTTAGCATATCGTCCCACAACACAGCCAAAGTATGGATTATTTGTTTCATATCCTGATAATGAGTCAAATCCAAGAACAACATCCTTAACATTACCCTTTTTATCAGGAAACCGAATAGCCTTTATAATGCCGCCAAAATTGGTAATCTCTATTTCAACATCATTTTTATTTTTAATAAAAAAAAGATCCGCCGAAAAACCTTCTGCCGTTTTTCCAAAATTAGTTTTTTTAAAAATCACAATTTATCCTGTTACATTTGTTGAAATTTTTTCATTTAAAAATTGTTTTTAATAAATCATCCAGAGAATAAAACTGTATAGGCTTCTTTAAATATAAAAAGGAATATTTTAGATCCAGTCCGCCTAGAACATCTTCCCCTTCGTATCCACTCATAAACACTACAGGGATATAAGTAAAGTCCATAATTTCTCCCATAGTATCAATACCATTTACACCACCCGGAAGATTAATATCCATTAAAACTAAATCAGGAAATTCTTCTTTTGCGCTCTTTATAGCATCTGATCCTGTTCTAACAGGAGCGCATACAGTATATCCTGATTTATTCAAGTGCATTTGAAGCTGCATAGCAATAATAACTTCATCTTCTACAATTAATATTTTTTTCATTTGATATATCCCCAGAATAGAAAATAATCTTCAACCCTATTTTAATTTATTACCCAATAATTTCAAGGATTATTGCCCGGCAATAAGTTCGGATTTTCCTTTAACACGGTATACCCTGCCTCCATACCTTTTTAACAGCCGGATAATGTTTTTGTGTTTATGCTTTCCTGCATACCACAGAGCAGTTCTACCGGAAACTGTCTTGAGGTTGACCTTTGCTTTAAACCTTAAAAGTAACTTGACTATTTTATAGTTTCCCCAGAAAGATGCCATAATTAAGGGAGTAATTCCATTTTTAGTCTGATTATTTACGTCAGCTCCTTTTATCAAAAGTAATCTGATGGCATCATATCTTGAATGCAAATAACCTTTAATAGTTTTCAATAAAGCTGTTTCATTTTTTTTATTTTTATCCCTTACCTTAGCACCTTTAAGTAATAAATGTTTCATTATTTTATATTTATTCCAATATGCAGCATTAATCAAAGCGGTATTTCCAAGATTGTCTTTTAAACTTATGTCTGCACCTTTTTCTATTAAATATTTTACATAAGCTAAACTTCCACATTTAGAAGCAAGCATTAATGCGCTTTGTCCTTTTTTATCCTTAAGATTTATTTTAGCACCATTTTTTACTAAAAACTTAATCATATCCAGTCTTCCAGGTTTACACACTATTGTCATTAAAATAGTTTCACTTAAATCATTAATAACATTTTTACTTGCACTTTTTTT
>JAGLSM010000081.1 GCA_023135745.1 Spirochaetota bacterium
CTCCCAGGCTTCCTTGCTTGTTCTCAGGAGTGAAGTCAGGTTAAAAGGGCTTGTTATAAGATTGCCTTTTTTACCTGTTCTGACTTTGGTTAATTTGGACTTATTCATGCTTGTCGCGACAACCAGACATACATTTCTCTTAGCCTCTATTATCGGTTTTGTAATTTTATGATAACCCTGATCAGGAATTATCATTAATGGACTGGCTGAAAACATATTTCTATAATTATTTTTTGGATCTATCACAACATTGTTTTTTAGATCAACTCCCCATCTTGAAAGAAAACTTTTATAGGAAGCAGAAGATTCTCTCTCCGCCATAAAAATAGCAGGCTTTCCTGAATTCAGATATTTTTCTATTGCCTTTATCTCCATATCTGAAAAATTATCCTTGGGTCCCGCAAGAACAAGAAGATCACAATCAGCAGGTATTTTTTTATTTATAACAATGTTGATCTTTTTTACGTTGAAACCGTCCTGAGTCATATAATCTTTTAGTTTGGAAGCTCCATTTTGCGAACTGTTATCTATGTCCTGCTCGCTGTGTCCAAGGGTAAAATATATATTGAACTGTTTTGAACTAACCATGGTTATTAAAGAAGAAGTAATAGCCTGTTCAACATAGGGAAATCTCACAGGTCTTCTCTTCGGACCCATCATCCTGAATTTCATATAATCGCCGGGCTCCAGCAGTTTGTATTTTTTTCCGTATTGAATCACGATCGATCCTACATGCCTGATTTTGTAACGGGAAACAAGTCCGGGCTGAGCGTGCGCGTCAACTATTTCATAGCTGAAGTTGCGATTCTCCAGAGAGAACTCCTTAACCAGACTTTTTGCTCTTTCAATAGCATAAAGAACAGTCTGTGTAGTAAAGCCGATTTTTTCGGTTTTAAAAACCAATATTTTAACGGGAACCTTAACTCCCTTTATTACATCCATGGTCTGTCTTGCAAGAGAAAACCGCTTATTGGATGTTGTGTCAATCCTGAATATTTTATTACGTGAAGCTATATAATATACAAGGACAAGAATTCCAAAAATAAGAAAAAGGGTCGCTGAAAGCTGAAGCCCCTTTTTTACCTGTTTACTCCCAAAAAGACTTTTAAGTCTCCCGGGTTCGAATATTATTATAGCAAGCAGTCCTATAACTCCAGGCAGCATCAGAGTATATGATATAATAGAAGGAATCGCATCTATACCTGAAATAAGTAACCCGAATATTAAAAGAAAAACAGAAGAAATGGAAATTACACTGTATTTCTGTTTAATCAAATTTTTAATTTTATCCACTTTTATCTCCTAAATTAGCGCAGTAGTTTGGCTTCTAATGATTTAACGGATATCGATAGACTAAAAACAATCCAGAGTAAGAAATATACAATGTGTTTGAAATCAATAACTCCGCTGCCGAAATCGGTATAATGCCAGGTCGGCATAAACTCCTTTAATATGGTTCCCAAAGTTCCCTGGGTAGAACCCGCGACATTGTGAAGAAGAATCATGATGATTGATATTCCAAAACCGAGAATACCTGCAACAATCTGACTCTCTGATATAGAAGTAGTTACCAGCCCAATGGAAACAAATACCGATGTTATAAAAACAAGGCCAAGATATCCTGAGAATAGAGGACCAATCTCAATCGATCCGTTGAACATTATCAGAACAACATAAAACAAGGTCCCAATTATACAAATCATAACCAATGTCATTGCCGCGAAAAATTTACCCAGAATTATCTGAGCTGGAGTAATAGGAGAAGTTAGAAGAAGCTCAATCGTTCCCGTCTTTTTTTCCTCCGCGATCAGGCGCATCGTAAGTAATGGAGCAATAAAAAGGAAAACAAACATACATAAACCAAGTATACCTTCATAAACGCTTGAATCTCTATACGCTGCAACCCCATGATAAAACTGAAAACCTATTATTCCAAAAAATATTGCCATAACTACATAGGCAACAGGTGAAACAAAATATGACTTAATCTCTCTTTTATATATAGACCATATACTACTCATCATCGGCCTCCTTCGTAGTTTCTTCTTCAGAAGTTTCCTCATTCTTCGTCAGCTCTACAAATATGTCTTCAAGAGCAATCTTCTGCAGAATCATAGAAAGAAGTCCTGACCCGCTGTCTAAAACAGCCTTTGCTATCTCTTCCCTCAGGTCTTTTCCTGAATCAACAGAAACAAGGAGTTTGTTATCCGCCTGCTCTATGACGGTGACATCTTCAAGAGCGTTCAGTTTTTCTACAGCATCATGAGGATTCCTTGCAACCTCAACTTCAATTCTAGACTGATTCGCAGACCCCTTTGTTAATTCTTCCTTAGTGTCGATAGTAACAATCTTTCCGTTGTTAATGATTATTACCTTCTCGCATGTCTGCTCAACCTCTGCAAGAATATGGGTCGAAATAATTATCGTCCTGTCTTCCGCCTTGAGATTGTTTATCAGTTTTCTTATTTCCCTTATCTGATTTGGATCAAGACCAACAGTAGGTTCGTCAAGAATAAGAATCTGCGGCTTATGAACAAGAGCACCCGCGAGACCAACACGCTGTTTGTATCCCTTAGAAAGGTTCCCGATTATTTTTGTACTTTTATCCATGATGTTTACGTCTTTCATGGCATCATTAACATTGCTATCAATATCCTCTTTTTTAACGCCCTTTATCTCTGCGACAAAAGAAAGATAGTTCTTAACCCTCATCTCGTGATAAAGCGGCGGTTGTTCCGGAAGGTAGCCGATCTTTGATTTAATGGCAATAGGCTCATCATCAATATTGACATCCTCGATAAGTGCCGTTCCATCAGTAGCTGACATATAACCCGCAATTATCCTCATTGCTGTTGTCTTGCCTGCTCCATTAGGACCTAAGAATCCTACAACCTCGCCTTTTTCAATAGTAAATGAAATTCCGTCCAGAGCCTTGACCGGTCCAAACGTTTTTTTAAGATTTTCAACCTGAATCATCTATTAACCTCTGTTAAAATTTGTAATTATTCGTTTACAGTGGAAAGGAAAGATACTTTTTAATTGAGTTTATCGTCAAGCCTTTAATTGGGATAAGAATCCTTGTGAACAATAATATCATTAAAACTACTTACCAAACACCTTAGCAAGATTATCCTTGATTAATTTCACAGGTGTTTTTTCAGAATTACCACGAATACTTGTAAAACAAGCGCCACATTTATTCGTCTTGGTAAATTTCTTCCTCATCTCTTTTTGGGTTTTGTATTTTTCCAGAATCAATCCACAGGGCGAAAGCATACCATCAGGTCCTACTATGCAGAACCGCTCTCCGGCACGGCAGTTGCCAATATACTGCTTTTCAAAAAACTCAATCATTTTTGATAGATTATACTCAGATGTAAAGACTGTTTTATACTGTTTTTTATAAGCAAGTATTTCTTTAATTTTTTCTTTAAACTCAGGCATTTCATCCTCTGTTATTAAAAAATCATCCTTTTTGTTTGTCCGCAGCCAGGTATAAGTACTGAAATTCATACCCACATCCCATTTCCTTGCAAAATCAGCCATCTTAATAAGCTCCCTATAATTTTGCCTATGCACCACTCCACTCAGGGTAACTCCTTTATTAGGAACATCTTTGATTTCACTTAAAAATTTCTCGATCTTTTTAAACAACCCGGGAATAGTTCGAAAATCATCATGACGTTCATCAGGATAATCTAACGATATGGAAAACTCATCCACTCCGGCTTCACGTAAACTATCGTATCTTTTTTTTGTTAATAAAGCGGCATTTGTTGTCAAAATAATGAATGGATATCGGTTTTTCCTTTTTATCCCGCTTATGATCTGCTCCAGATCCTTCCTCATTAGAGGTTCCCCTCCGGAGAATTGTGCTACAACAGGTTTGAGTTTTTTAAATATGGCCGCATATTCTTCAGGTGTAGCTCTCTTTTCATTGGGAATTGTACCGCCAAGGTGACAGTGTTTGCATCGTGCATTACATCCATAAGTAACCTCAAACGAAACACAAAACGGTTTTTTCAATATATAATTTTTTAACCCGCGGATCCCCATAGACAATGTACTTCGAAATGATGACATAAAATATTCCTTTCCTTATAGTAAAATATTTTTAATTTTGTTTTTTATGCACTTAATATAATATTTTCCTGACAAAAATCCCCGAAAAATAATTGATTTAAAAATCTTTCCTATGAAATATTATTTCTTTTTCAAAAATTCTATTAACTGAAGCAGTGCCGGAAGTACAGTAACCGCTACTATAAAAGTTGCCCCGACTCCAATAAGCGCCAACTGCCCTACAGAATTGAGTCCCTTATGAGACGCCCATAATAAGGAAGAAAAACCAACCATAGTAGTTATAGAAGACATAAAAATAGCACTACCCGTATGCTTTATAACATATGGTATATAACTGTCACCTTCTTCCTTATATCTATGAAATACATGAACACCATGATCTATCCCGATACCTATAATAATTGGCAAGACAATAACATTTAGAAAATTGAATTTAATCTTAAAAATAAACATCAATCCCAACATCCAGGTAATACCCATCATTAAAGGTAAAAGAACCAATAAAGTATTTCCAATCTTCTTAAAATCAAGTAAGACTATAAGAAAAACTACAAAAGCTGAAATAATAAGTATCAATAACCCTTCATACGCGATTAATTGCAGGATATCATTAAAGATTATTGTTTCACCGGAAGCTGACACTCTTTTCTTTTTTCCATTGAGTAAGATTTCTAATCCAACAATTTCACTCGCGTAGCGTTTAATATTATTACCATCAGATAAATCCACTCCATTGAAAACAAGCATAAATATTTCTGTGCTTTTTTTATTAATCCCCATAAAGGTTCTTCGCGTCTCCCACGGTAGATTAGCTCTTGTAATAGGGCTAACTGCAACCTTTTCCCTTAAAGTATTTAATTCACTTTTCTCTTTGCCTTTCACTGTCTTGAGTGATTCATCTTTTAATAACTTTCCGATTTTCCGCATTACTTTGAGTTTTGCATTCTGCTGTTTGGGAATATACAAGCAAAGTGAGTTAACAAAATCAATAGTAGAACCTTTATCCTTGATCAATACTTTTAGTATTTCTCCTTGCTTTTTTAAGCCTTTACTCATTTCTATTGAGATTATTTTATCTTTATAATTATTCAGTTTATTATAAAGGGCAGCCAAATTTTTGTATTCATTGATTAATATACTGTCTTTTATTTGTCCCTTTGGAACAGCTTTTTGTTTGAATACTTGATATGCTCTTTTATAAACATTCATTTTATAAGATGGTATTTTCTTAGCGGGATACTTGCTTAGGTTAAGATAAATACTACTCAGTTTTTTATATTCTTTCTTAATAGTGTTTAACTCTTTTATACGCCGATCATAGGCATCAAAGATCTTTTGCTCCTCAATAGGATCTTTTGCAATTACAACTGAAGGGGAGAGCGATATATCAAACATCTTATATATCTTTTTTTCAAGAGCATAGGATTTAAGCCCCGTCCCCTGTAGTTTTGAAAAATCATATTCAAAGGGAATCTTGCTAATAGAATTAATAGAAAAAACTAAAAACATAATGCTTATAATTATAATTAGATAGCTGTATTTAAATACAGATTTAACCTTCGTCTCTTTCTTCTTTTTCTTTTTAACAAAAGTCAGCCATTTCATCTTTTCAAGGATCACTAAGAGGGCAGTTAATACAGTAAACATGGAAATGTAACAAGAAACAATACCTAAACCTGCAATAAGACCAAATTCAGAAAATCCTTTAAACTTAGCTATAAGTAATACAAAAAATGCAGCCGCTGTTGTAACCGCGGCCGTAAGCGTTGCCCTGCCGGTTTGTGATAACATAATATGAATAGCATCATAAGATGACTTGCCTTTTCTTCGCTCTTCGAAATAGCGATTGAGAAAATGAATACCAAAATCAATACCCAATCCCATTAATATGGCAATCAAAAAACCGGTGATAATATTTATATGCCCGATAAATAATTTAGCTAGTCCAAAAGACCATACCACACCCATAACCAGAGGTAATCCAATTATAATAATTGCACTCCATTTACGGAAATACCCTAAAATAATCAAGGTAACCAGGATCAAGGCAACTATCGATGTCACATATAAATCTTGTGAGATTACAGCACTTTCATCTATTTTCTTTTTATATCTGCCTGCATACCCGACTTTAATAGAAGGATGATATTTCTGAGGATTGATTTTTTTCTCTATTTTTTTAATGGAATCAATAAATTGCTTAGCCCGCTCTAACCTGGCTGATAAAAATTTCGGTTTAATAAAAATGACAAGCATCTGTTTGTTCTTGCTGATATAGTATTCTTTTAATGACTGCTTTGAGTCATCTTTATTTTTATACTTATCTTCAAGATCAGTAAAATCAAGTTTATATTTTTCACCAAGCAAATCAATATAAAATGGATTCGCCAGTTTTTTTTCAAGTTTTATTTTCTTATTAAGCCTGTTATATATCACCCATAAATCAGGAAGATCCATAAAGAGAAGAGCGCGGTCTTCAAAAAATTCTTTTGGGATTCTATAATCGACATAACGCACATCAGGTAATTTTTCAACCTCTTTAGAAAAATCCCCGGCAAAGCGTTTGGCAGCTGCCACATTTTTCATCTCAATGCCAATAAGTACATAGCCGATTCCGCCAAATTTTTTAGCAAGCTTGTTTAGATTTTTAACACTCTCTTTTTCTTCAGGTAACAACGTCAATAAATCAGCATCAAGTTTTAATTGTGACATAAAATAACCAAATACTAATGTTAGAGCAAACGCGACAACTAAAACCATTTTGGCTTTTTTTATTATTTGATCAATCAACTTGAATATCAGATTCTGAAACATACTTTGTTTTTTCTTAGGCACTTTTTTTATCCATTTTTTGTTTTTTTGTAAATAGACGTTTCATGGGATATATCAATAGTAAAGCTAAAATACCCCAGAAGAGAATCCTGACTCTCCGAAACAAGGCAACAGTTATATTAATACTGTCCTTTGTCATTTTCAATAAATGTAACAAGGTAGAAATATAGACTTCCATACCTCCAATTTGAATGAAAAATAGTACATTATCCAAAATATTTATGATAAAAAAGATTAGAAATGATGTCATAATTGTTACAGGCATATTTAAAAAATAAAAAATAAAGAAGAATTCAAAGACACCGTGTATTTTTTCAAGAACATGAAATAAATAGGATAGATACAAACATTTTCTATTTTTTTCATAAAACCATTTTACCCTGTCATCTATGTCTCTTGTTTTTTGTATATGTTTGTCTTTGAACTTTCTAAATAATGGGATCCTTCCTATTAATAAGAGTATCCCGGAAAACACGCCTTTCTTCTGAATAAAAATTACCAGATAAAGGATGAATACAATTAAAAGAATAGAAGAGATTATTAAAATTTTTACAAATAAACTGGTCATAGGCAGAAACATCATATAGATGAGACCAAGAATAAATACTGTTATAATAGAGAATCCATTCATTGTATTATTTAAAAGTAATGATGAAGTGAAATCTATTTTATCATACTGTTTATCTTTTAGAAAAACAAGCTTCAAAGGCTCTGAAACCATTCCTTGAAATGGCTGAATACCTGCGATCCCATAAGAAAAAGTTTGTAAAACGATTAATCGAAAAAGCCCTATTTTTTTCCTATTCTCTTTAGATAAGGTAAAACTCCAGGCAATGGCATGCAAAACGTATAGATAGATAGGAATGAGTATAATAACAAGTATACCCCACCCCATTTGCTGAAAAGCCTTAATAAGGTTTTGTAAACCAAG